>CALGXJ010000156.1 GCA_937936035.1 Eximiradius proteiniborus | reverse complement strand
ACATTAAATAGCATAGGCATAACTTTACCAAATAATAAAATGTCGTGGGTTGTCGGGAAAGTATCAAGCAATCCAGACCAATATATGGCATTAAGCACTTCATATTATAATCCGGCAGGACGTGCTGATGATTGGCTTATTTCACCTAAAATTACAATCGGAGAAAACGCATATCTCGAATGGAGTGCTATTGCATTCAGTTCTTCATATCCAGATGGATACGAAGTATATATTTCAACAACAAATGATGAAGTATCAAGCTTTACAACAAAAATCTTTTCAATTCAAGCAGAACCGAATGGTTCATTAAACAGACGTTTTGTGAATTTATCCAAATTGGGATACCAAAACCAGGATATATACATTGCATTTAGAAACAACTCGAATGACAAATTTTTGTTAGGTATTGATGACATTATTGTATGGCAACCTTTTGCATTCGACCTTTCTGCATTGATGATTGACTTGAAGAAATATATCAAACTTACCGATAATGGAATTTCTATTCCATTTTATGTAGGTTCGATGGGTGTTGATAGTGTATATTCATTTGTAGCAAATTTCCAGCCTGATGGTGAAGAAGTTGTTTCAGTAACAATGAATTTAAATAATTCGATTCCTTATTACTCATATCAAAAATTCACGTTGCCTTTCCAATGGGCACCAACAAAATTGGGTCACAGAACAATAAAATTGTGGGTTTCAAATATTAACGGGAACAGCGAAAATGATGTAAATCCTGAGAATGATACTACATCAATTGAAGTATATGTTTGGAATAATACAATAGCCAGCAATATTTTCCCACTATTTGAAGAATTTACAAGTTCTACGTGCGATCCTTGTGCAAGCATTAATAAATATCTAAATCCATTGCTTGCTCAATTTGAAGACAAAGTGGCAATTGTAAAATATCAGATGAACTGGCCTGGGAATGGCGACCCATACTACACTGCCGAAGGTGGTGTTCGCCGCACTTATTATGGAGTAAACGCAGTTCCTTCTGCATTTGCTAATGGGGAACAATATTCATTCACTCAGGAGAATTTATCCTCGGTAGGAATGAACAATTTAATGGATCAGCCCGGATTTTTTGATATTATTAATCCGGAATATAAAGTAGATAGCAGAACAGTTACAGTGGAAGCCGATATTAAGCCTTTGCAATCATTTGCTGGTTCGAATGTAGTTGCTCATATTGCAGTTATAGAAATGACAACCCGAAATAATAAAACAACAAATGGTGAAACCGAGTTCCATTATGTAATGAAGAAGATGTTACCAAATGCCAGCGGCACAAAAGTAACTCAACTTGATAAGGATGCAACTCAAAAATTGTATTATACTTATGAATTTCCATCTAATGCAACAGTAGAAGAATATGACGATTTAGCAGTAGTTGTTTGGGTGCAAGATGTAGACACCAAGCGAGTTTATCAGTCTGCCTGGGCAGTAAAGAAAACCATCCTTGACGTTCCTTATGAAAATGATGGATCTGGTATTATTGCTGTATATCCAAACCCAGCGAATGAATTTGCAACTGTCAAATTTGCTGTTAAAAGCGAAAAATCTATTTCCTATGAATTATACACAATTGATGGGAAATTGCTCAATGCAGTTGAATTAGGTTTATTGCACAATGGTTACTTCAATGAAAGAATTAACACATCCAACCTATCAAATGGTCAATACATTTTAAAACTAAAAATTGGTGATCGCGTCTATACAGACAAAATTATCGTAAACAGATAATTTAGAAAGACAAAAAACAAAGAAGGGGCTTCATTGAAGCCCCTTTTTTATTTATTACAAAGCGAGGAGTTATTTTTCAATTTTAATTCTTGCATCAACAGCAATCAGTCCTTTTTGTGAACCGAGCAATGGATTGATGTCCATTTCGGAAATTTCCGGTGCTACTTGCAGCAGAGCTGAAACACGTTGAATGTAGTTAGCAAAAATTTGTTCGTTCACACCTTCTTTGCCACGAACACCTTGAATTAATTTATATGAACGCAGAGAGCGAATCATAGAAAGTGCTTCTTCTTCCGAAATTGGAGATAAGGCATAGGAGAAGTCTTTCAGAACTTCGATGAAAATTCCACCGATACCACAAAGGACAAGATGACCAAACTTTTCTTCTTTTTTTGCTCCGATAAAAATTTCAGTGCCAGATGCCATTTGTTGAATTAATACGGCTTTCGCATCCTGAATTTTCATTAATTTTTCGAAGGCAGCGGACAGTTCATTTTCGTTTTGAATTCCGACAATAACTCCACCAACATCTGACTTATGAACAGGTCCAACTACTTTTGCCACAAGCGGATAACCAATTTGATCAGCAGATTCAATAATATCGGACAATTTATCTGAAGAGAACTCGATAGGATGAGCAATGCCAGTGGCGTCTAATATTTTCGTTAGTTTTTCTGGTTCGAGATAGCCGTTTTGGGCATTATCAATGATATTGCGAATTGTATCTTTGTCGATACCAGGCAAATCATTAGCTGAAACAGGTTTAGAAGTATAAAATATTTTAGCTAAAGCGTTGCCGGCTGAAACTTCATCAACAAAAATACAGTTTCCATTTTCAATAAACTTCTCTGCGGCTTCTTTGGCGAGCACAACCGATGGCAGGACAGGGAAAATTGGCTTTCTACAGGAACGAATTTTTTCGTGAAGCACTTCATAGACCGGATAAGAATCAAACATACCGGTTGTTCCGAAAATAACAACAGAAGCATCAATATTATCGAAATAATTATCGCAGTAGTCGAGAATAATTCCAAGCTGCTGAGCAGTGCCAGTAGCAAGAAAATCTATAGGATTTGCAACTGAGGAACCGGGGAAAAGATTTGAGAGTAATTCATTGACTTTTTCACCGGTTAAATGTGGCACTTGCATATTATTTTTGTCAAGTGTATCAGTAAGCATTACGCCCGGACCACCGGCATGAGTAATTACAGCGATTCGATTACCTAGAAGAGGTTTTTGTTGAAGTGCAATTGCAACATTAACAAGCTCGCTTCGGCTGAAGCAGCGAATAATTCCAGCTTTGCGGAATAAGGCATCGACCGGCAAATCAGAACCGGCAAGCGCTCCTGTGTGGGAAGAAACAGCACGAGAGCCTGCTTCGGTTGTTCCAGCTTTAATAGCAGCAATACGGCAGCCTTTTTCAATAAGCGAACGAGAATGTTTTAAAAAGAGCTCTGGATTATTAATTTTTTCGAGGTACATAATTTTAACTCTGGAGCTTGTCGCTTGGTCGAATGTTTCATCCCAATGGCGCAAGACATCTTCGACACCAGTTTGAGCACTATTACCAACAGAGTAAACACTTGCGAACGAAAGGCCTCTTGGAATCGCAAGTTCCAGAATAAAGCAAGCAGTTGCACCAGAGCCAGAGACAAAATCGACACCCTTAGGCTCAAGTTTTGGGAGCGGACCAGCGAAGACACCTTGATAAGTAGGAGTAAGAACACCAATACAGTTGGGACCGATGAGAGTACCTTTGTGTTCGTTGATAATTTCAACAATCTCCTGTTCGATTTTTTTTCCTTCGTCGCCAACTTCGCTAAACCCAGCAGACAAAATAATAAAACCTTTCGTTCCTTTGTTTTTAGCCAAAATTCGAACAGAATCGGGACAAAACTTAGCAGCAATTGCCAAAACTGCAAGTTCAACATTTGGAAGTTCATCAACTGATTTGTAGCATTTCAGGTTCTGAACCTGATCTTCTTTTGGATTGACAGCATATAGAGAGCCCTGAAAATTTCCCTCAATTATATTTTTCAAAATTCTACCACCGGGCTTAGTGATATCGTTTGAAGCACCAATAATTGCAATACTTTTGGGATCAAAAATTTCACGAACCATTTTTTTCTCACATAAAACAACAAATAAGTTCGATAAAATTACTAATTTTTTCATAAAATTGCAGAATTGAAATAATTAAAGGAGAAAAAATGTTTTCTACAGTTAAAAGGCTACATTTTGTAGGAATTGGCGGAATTGGAATGAGCGGCATTGCTGAAATATTATTAAATGAAGGATTTGAAGTAAGCGGTTCAGATATTGCAAAATCTGAAAATACTGAATATTTAGGGAAATTAGGGATAAAAATATATATAGGACATAACGAAAAAAACATTGACGGAGCTGAGGTAGTTGTATATTCGAGTGCTGTCAATCCAGGTGAAAATCCGGAGACTATTGCAGCAATTCAAAAAAATATTCCATTGCTAAGACGTGCCGAAATGTTGGCAGAAGTATCGAGATTAAAATATAATATTGCTATTTCCGGAACTCACGGGAAAACCACAACAACCTCGATGATTGGGCTTATTCTGATAAAGTCTGGATTAGATCCGACAGTAATTGTTGGCGGAAGGCTTCGTGATTTTGGTGGAACAAACGCAAGACTTGGCAAAGGTGATTGGACAGTTGTAGAAGCAGATGAATTTGATCGATCATTTTTGCAATTATTTCCAACGGTGGCAGTTGTAAATAATATTGAAGCTGAACATCTGGATATTTACAAAGATATGAATGATTTAACGGAAACATTTGCACAATTTGCAAACAAAGTGCCATTCTATGGATTTATTGCACTTGGAATTGACGATCCCGGAGTGAAATCAATTTATGCAAAAGTAAACAAAAAGATCAGAACTTATGGTTTTTCAAGAAATTGCGATATCAGAGCAGAAAGAATTGTTTATGAAAACAGGCAAATCAGAGCAATAATAATTGAAGATAACGTTGAATTAGGAGAAGTTACAATTAATGTTCCGGGCGAACATAACCTGAAAAATGCTCTGGCTGCAATCACAGTTGCACGTGGGCTGAATATAGAATTTGAAACAATTAACGCTGCATTGCAAGAATTCAAAGGAGTTTTTCGAAGATTTGACATTAAAGGCGAAAAGGATGGTGTTTTGTATGTGGATGATTATGCTCACCATCCGACAGAAGTAAAAGCAGTGCTGAAAGCAGCGCGAAACAGCTGGAGCAAAAGGATAGTTGCGGTATTTCAACCACACACATATACAAGAACAATGAATTTACATGAGCAATTTGCTGCTTCTTTTGATGATGCTGATGTGATTATCATTACTGACGTATATCCTGCACGTGAACAGCCAATAGAAGGAGTAACGGGAAAGTTGATTGCTGATGGTGCAATGAAATATGGACATAAAAATGTATTATATATTCCAACCTTAGATGAATTGAAAAAACAACTTCCTGATATTTTGAAAGAAGGAGACGTATTTATTACAATTGGTGCCGGGAATATTTGCAATCTCAGTCAAATTTAGAGTTGCATAATTAGTTTCAATCAAACGAACGAGTTTTCCTGTGAAATTGCCTTATTAAGCAATTTTAAATATTTATTGCTGCTTATTTCAATTGCACCGAGTTGTGCAGTAAAATGATTTATATATTGAGAATCAATAAAATGAAAATTACGATTTTTAAGATGATTTACCAGGAAACAGAATGCAGCTTTTGAAGCATTGCTTAACAAATTGAACATTGATTCACCGAAGAAAGCAGAACCTATGGAAACGCCATAAAGCCCGCCGCAAATTTGGTTTTCGGACCAAACTTCCACAGAATGAGCATAACCAAGACGGTGAAGTTCAACGTAAGCTTCGATAATTTCGTCGGAAATCCAGGTATCCTCCCTATTGGAGCATTGTTCAATAACAAATTCAAAATTTGCGTCGATAGTAAACTGAAAATTATTGTTTTTTATGCTTTTGATAATTTTACGAGGTATTTTGTATTCTGAAAGCAAAAATACAGCCCTCATTTCGGGGAAGTGCCAATAAACCTGACCATAACGAGACTGAGCCATTGGGAAATAGCCGGAACAATACGCTTTAATTAATATCTCAGAAGACAGAAGACCTAACATATTATTCTATTTTCTACAAATAATTCGATACAATGGAATTCCAACTCGTCTGCAAAAATCCTCTTTATTTGTAACAGGATAATTCCACTCTTCGTCGTTTTCTACTATTTGAACATTGAATAACTTTAATTCGTTTAATATTTCCAGATGATAAGCGTGAACTTCGGGAACATCTGTTGCAAGAAGAAGTTTACCCTCGTTTTTCAAAATTCGATGAACTTCTCGAACAAAATCAAGATTAAAGGCACGTCGCTTAATGTGTTTCTTTTTGGGCCAAGGGTCCGGGAATAAATAATAGACTTCTTCAATGCTATTATCCTCAATAAAAGGCAAGCCATTGACAACAGAATAGCGAATAACGGTCACATTTGGCAAACTTTCGCCTTTTATTACTTGTTGCAGCCATTCGACAGGCAAAGGGCGAACTTCAATTCCCAAGATGTTTTTATCTGGGAAACGGAAGGACATATCTAAAAGGAATTTTCCACGTCCACAGCCAATATCGATTAATTGAGGAGGTTGAGAATTTGCAAAGTGATTAGACCAATCGATTTTATCAATAAGAGGAGGATAGCCCTTTGGAATAATTTGCAATTCGCTTGCGGGAAGATAAAAATTTGGAGAAGTGTGGTGCCGCATTCTATTAGGCAGCGGATATTTTGAAAAGTCAATCATTGAGGCACCTCTTGATTACTTTGAGATTTCCATAAGCGTTCAGAATTAATTAATGTCATAGCCCGAGCAGCTCCAAATTCAACAACAGTTTCGATAGATTGCAAAGCTTTTTGTATCATTAAATCAAGTGCGTCCGATTCATCGTCTCTGAAATTAGATAGCACATACTCCACAAGCATTCCTTTTGGAAAATCATTTCCTATCCCACAACGTAACCGGTAGAAATTTTTATCATTAATTTCCTGAATAATGGAAAGAACTCCGTTAT
>CALGXJ010000155.1 GCA_937936035.1 Eximiradius proteiniborus | reverse complement strand
TGTCGTTGGATTGCTTTTTATTATTTTTCTTGCCGTATATCCATCCATCACTGGCATATGCAAGTCCATGAAAATAATATCTGGTGTGAACTTCTCTAATATTTCAATTGCTTCTTGTCCGTTTACTGCTTCCACAATCTTAAAATTAAATGGTTTTAAGTAGTATTCAATTACTTGGCGGTTGGTATCCACATCTTCCACCAGTAGAATTTTGCCATCATCGAAGTTATACTTAACATTCTGGACGATTTTGCTTTCCTTTTTAATGTTCATTCCAGCGGCAATACGCACTCCATAAAGCTCTACGGTGAAAGTGGAGCCAATTCCCGGTGAACTATCGAGAAATATTTTTCCGCCCATCATTTCTGTTAGCCGTTTAGTAATCGATAGGCCCAGTCCAGTGCCGCCGTATTTTCGAGTGCTCTGACCTTCCTTCTGCTGAAATGCTTCGAAAATTATTTCTTGCTGAGATTTCTCTATTCCAATTCCTGTATCCTGCACTTTGAGAACAATATCAATTTTGCTGCCTTCTTTGTCCGGATCCTTTGTGCTTACCACAACACGAATCTGTCCCTTTTCTGTGAATTTTACAGCATTTCCAACAAGGTTGAATAATATCTGACGAACTCTTGTCGAATCTAATATTAATGATTTTGGCAGTTTCTCGTCGTAGATAATGTCGAAAGCTAAACCTTTTTCGGTTGTTTTGATTGAGAAAATATCCCGGATTTCGTCGATAATGTCTCTTAGATTAACTGCTTCGTATTTGATTTCCATCTTCCCGGCTTCTATCTTGGAAAGGTCTAAAATATCGTTGATCAGTTCAAGAAGATTTTTCCCGCTGTTGGTGATACCTGTGATAAAATCGGAATATTTTGGATTATCGCCTAATTCTTCCTTCAGTAATTCAGAGAAACCAAGAATAGCATTCATTGGAGTGCGTATTTCGTGGCTCATATTGGCTAAAAATTCACTTTTTGCTTTGTTTGCCGCTACGGCTGCCTCGCTTGTCTGGCGAATTAATTCTATATCTTCGTCACGTTCTATTGCTGAACCAATTGCATTTGCTGCAATTGATAAAATCGATATTTCCTTTACAGTCCAATCCCGTTCATATTTAACGCTATCAAATCCGATAAATCCCCAAAGCTTCTCTTTTACAACAATTGGGATAATTAAAAAAGATTTTACGTGGTGCTCTATCAGCATATTCTGTTCATTTTCTGGCAATTGGGATACAATTACATTTATAGGTTGTTTCAAACAAAGCGGTTTAACAATTGAAGGTATCTTCTCCTCAATAGATAAAGCTTGCAACTCAGTCAAATGCATTTGTGATTGAAGGTTTTTAGCGAAATATTCGTATGTTAACCTGAAGAGTTCCCGATTTGTTTCTGCTTCGTAACATTTTTCGTAAATATATGCCCGATCGACTTCAACAACTTCGCCAAGATTAACAACAATTTGCTGCAATATGTTTCTGAATGAATAATTTTCGAGCAATGCTGTTGATATTTCAGCAATTGCTTTGAAAATCCTATCTTCTTTTGCAGTTTCCAATTGAGCGCGTTTGGACTGCGTTATATCCCGCATAATGCCAACAAGCCCCAATATATTGGCGTTTTTGTCGATAAACGGAATTTTATAAATATCGTAAATTAATTGTTCTCCGTTTGGTTTCTCGAACCAATACTCGTATCTTACAGGTTGATTCGACTGCACAACAAATTTATCTTTATCGAAAAGTCCGTTTGCGGTGTATTCGTCAAACAATTCAGCATCTGTTCTATTTAGAATTTGGTTTTGATTTAAATTTGCGAAACGTTCGAATGCTTTATTAACCATTGTATAGCGATATTCGTAGTCTTTTATGAAAATCAAATCTGGTATGGCATCAATTAATGAATTCAACAAAAGACGTTCTTTTTCCAAATTGGCTTCTATAATCTTTCTTTCTTCAATTTCGTCTTCGAGTTCTTTGTTTATTGAAAGCAGATTTTTTGTTGCTTGCTCAACTTCTTTAGACAGTTGGTCGCGATGAGAAGCGATTTCTTCCTGCATCTTCTTTAGTTCCGTTATATCACGAACTACTCCTACAATAAAATTATCATCTTTTGTATTAAACGAAGCTTTCTTTACAAATAGAACGTGTGGATTGCCAGAATTATCAACAAACCCGGTTTCGTAAATATACTCTGTTTCCTTTCCCAGTACTGCTTGATCGGAAAGCAAATAAGCTTCTGCAAGATCTTTGGGAAATATCTCTGTATCAGTTTTTCCGATAATCTCGCCGTATTCTTTGCCAATGAATTTGGTAAGGGCTTTGTTCAAAAGTATATATTCAGATTTGCTGTTCTTAACAAATAGCGGGTCTGGAATAGCGTCAATTATTGTTTGTAAGAACTCTTTGTTCTTTATAAGTTCATCCTGAATGCGTTTTTCACGAGTAATATCGATAAGATTTGTATGTATTTGAATGGAGTTATTTACAGGATTTCTAAACGATATGCTTTCGAGCCGACCGAAAAAAGTTTCACCATTGGTGCGGACAAGCAAAAGTTCGCAATTGTCTTTTGTAATTTTGTCGGTTAGTTGTTCAAGATGTTTTTCGAAAATTTTCACGTGATTTCTATCAACATATTTAGTGAAAGGCTTGTAAGCAATAGTGATCCTATTTTCATTAAGCATTGCTATGGCGGGATTATTTGCTTCAAGTATAAATCCATCATTATTTAAAGTGAAATATCCTGTTGGCGAATTATTATATAGCCGACTATATTTATCAATTAATGCTTCGAGTTCAGAACGAGTTCTAATAAGCTCTTGATTTTGTAATTCGAGTTCATATTGGTATACTTGAATTTCATAGAATGCATCTTTTATGCTTTGCAATTCGTTTTCGTCGAGTATTGGACCGCTTTTGCTCAGTAATTTTTCTGCTTTCTGACGTATTTTCGACATTTCTGTGTGTTTATCCATAGGAATATCCACTAACATCAATTAAAAATAATTAATATACATTAAATTTATAAGTTTTAAAATATACAAAAAATATTAATTATAATAAACTTAAAAAATTGAAATATTACTTCTGATTTTCTTATTTTCAAGTATTATTTTATTATACTTTTCAATTCTACAAATTTGTAATTAAACAAAAAAGAGGTTGCCTTTTCGAGAAAGACAACCTCTTTGCAAAAGTCTTAGTGCAGAAACTATTTCTTAGGTTCGTTTTCGCGCAAGCCGATGAGAATGTTTCTTGCAATTTGTTCAGCTATCATTTTTTGGATATGGTCGCCACTTGTAACAAACTCTTGAATTGATTTTTCTACACGGTTGCGAATAATTTCAGAAGTCTGCCCAACCAAAGCGTTTGTAAGCTGGTGAATATCGGCTTGCTGGCTACGCAATGCTTCGAGCTGGCTGCGGTTTGCATCTTCCATTTTCTTGAGCATCTTGTCCATACGTTCTTCTTCTTCAGTATAGATAAGAGTGAAAGCCAATAATGAAAGCATAGTAAATTCAAGTATGATTGCCAGCAAAATTATCGAAGGACGCGACGCAGGAATAAACTTCAAACCACGAATACCAACTGCAACGATAAGCAATGCTGCACCACCATAAGCAAGACCTGTAACAAAGTTCGCATATTTTTCTGTAAAGTGGTGCGACATATATAAACGCAAGCCGTGCAAGAAATGAGAACGATTTCTTCTCCAAATCAAGCCATTCTTTGTGTCGATGATCTCTTTCAATACGAAATCAGAGAAGTATTCTTTAATTCTTGTGTATATTGCTTCATTACGGAAGAACACAATATCAGTATCTTCATCAAAAACATCTTCAAAACGTGTGCTTTGATATGGTGATGAACCTTCGTCGGTAACAGTTCTTTCCCAGATTGTTCTGAAAGCTCCACGAACCTCGTTCAATTCTTTTTCTCTTAATTTATCATCTGGCATAATTAGAAGCTCAATAATGTCGTCGCTAAATCCTGTCTGCAAACGTAATTTTACCTTTGTAGCATCAATTTGTCTGTCGAACAATACTGCCATAAGCCCGATACTCGATGGCATAAACATCGAAATCAAAGATGCCAATACAAGCGAGAATATTAACGACAAGAACCAAAATGCTACCCAAGGCTCCAAAATAATTGCGTTTTCTCCAAGCAGTGGCGATTTTGCATAAAATTCAGTTGAACTTTTTACGTATCCGTGCTCTTTGTCTGTCCTTGCTTTGAAAGTAAAATCGAATATGTATTCTCTGTTAATTACTTCACGTGAAATTTCTACCTGCTTGCCTTGTAATTTAGCTTCGTTATCCAACGATGTAGAAGCCCATACCAAGCCATCAAATTTTACGAAACCGATTTTTTCGCGTTGGTCGCCGCTCGGCTCGAATAGTTTCACAACAAATTGCGATATACCAATTGGAATTAATTTAAATTGGAATAGCAAGAAAAAAGCGATTACCATAGCGCCCCATACTACAATATGTGGCATCCCAATTTTGAACTTCTTGGCTCTTGTTGAAAATTGTGCTTTTGACATTAGAGTTCAACTCCTTTAATAAACAACTTTATTTAAAAAAAAATCGTTCTACTATTGTAGTAATAATTATTACAAATTTGATTTTTCACATATAATTTATTCTTTGTTCATAACAATTTAAAAAAAAAAATGAATTATAAAAGATAAAAATAATAAAAAATCATTTTTTTTCGAAAAAACTTTATTGTCCGATAATCGTCTCTACACTTTTGTTTAGAATTTGTTCCGATAATGAAAAAAAATGCTGATTTACACGTTCATACAAATTGTTCTGACGGGGTTCTGCCCACGGAAGAATTGCTCGCAAAAGCAATCGGGCAAAAAATTACTCACATCAGCATTACTGACCACGATAATATCGACGGTTACAAAATTGCTCTCCAAAGTGAATTATCCAAGCAAATCGAAATTATCTCTGGAATTGAACTGAGCTGTTCCGAAAATCAACGCGAATATCATTTGCTCGGATATAATTTTGATATAGAAAACAAAGAACTCTCCAAGCATATTAATAAATTCAGAGACATCAGGATTATCCGTGCAAAAAATATGCACAACAAATTGATTGGGCTTGGAGTAAATATAAATTTTGACGACATTCTGGAAATTGCCGGCAATGCCCCAATTGCCCGGCCGCACATTGCAAAAGCCATTGCATCTGCCGGCTATGCCGAAAACTTTTACGATGCTTTTAGCAAATTCATCGGCGACGATGCACCAGCCTACGAACCTAAAATTTATTTTCCTGTTGCTGATGGCATTAATATTATTCACACCGCTGGCGGAGTTGCCGTTCTTGCTCATCCTGCCAATTATGTTGATGAAAATACTCTTCATAATTTTATCAAGTCGGGTCTCGATGGTATTGAAGTTGTTCATCCTATGCACAATATTACGCAACGCAATAAATATAAAGCTATCTCGCGTAAATACAATATTTTGCAAACAGGCGGCTCCGATTTCCACGGCAATCGCCCGACTGACGAAATTAATTTTGGAAAAGAGGTTGTTTCTGCCGATGTTTTCTATAAAATATTGGAACTCAGCAAATCAAGAAAACGCCGCAAATTCCTATTCTTTTAAATCTACTGTGAAGCGGATATTTAAATCAAAATTTGCTTTTATCAATGGAAAATGATATTTGTCCAACGATCCTGCAACATTTCCATAAGTTGTTTTTATGTAAAAATACGGACTTTTAAGAATATGTTCAGATATCTGGTCAGAAATCTCTTTGGGTATATCTTTTATCTGATGTGCCTTTCTATAATAATCCCGAACATTTACATTGGTAAACCTTCCGAGCTCATATTCCGGGATTGTTGGGTCGGGCTCGAAATCATTCGGATTTTCGGAATTAACGTTTCCTGCTATTGGTCGTGCAAAAACAAGTGTGTAGATAATGTAATCTAATTGAAGCAAATCTTTGTTCGGGTCGTATGGCTGATTGTTTTCCAATATAAGCGAATCAATCCAATAGTTAAATTGAAGCAATTGCGATTTCTTGATTCTTTCTTTATTTTTATGATAATCTTCATATTTATTTAAATTCGAAAAATCAAGCGACTGGCTCGGAACTGATCTGTTTAAATATTCCGTGTTGATTTTTACAATCATCTGAAAATGAAACGAACTGAAACTATCCACTGTGTTTTGATAGCAGCCGCCTAACATAAACAATACTAATAATATTGCGAACTTTTTCATTTTTTCTCTCCTATTTAACTGGTATCTTTACTTCTATAATAACAGTTCGGCTGTAAAAGCGTCCTTCGGGTAAATCATTGTTGTAGAGCAAAACCTTTTCTCCCGAACCAATTGTTTGGGCGTCCGGGCGTCCGAGTGCTTTGCTTGCAGATACAGCACGCGAAAGCGACAGCTTTTCATTATAATCATCGTTGCCCATTCTATCTGTGTATCCGGTAATCTTTACAATCGAATTTTCCGGCATCTCTTTTTTAATCATATCAATAATTTTCATATTGTTGTTCGAAAGCGTAGCTTTGTCGAAATCGAACAGAATTAAATCATATACATTTGTAATTGTGTCGCCCGATTTTGCTGTTTCCTTGCTTATAGTTTTCAATTCGACAGGTAATGTTTTAACATCAGTGATATAATGGTTGCCTTCTTTATCATTTACCGATAGATTAAACTGCATATTATGCTTGATTAAAGCTTTTGCTGTTTCGTCGTCCTGAACATACCAGTCATCGAAATGAATTTGCTCACCTCTGCCATATATTTCCTTTACTTTTCTGGTGCTTGCTGTTACAATCAATCGCCAGTCAGCAATTCCTGCGTCTGAAGCTACTTCGGGACGGAACCTGATTATCGGAGGCAGTATCAAACGAGTTGTATCCTGAATTACTGATGGTGCAATTATATCCCAGTCGTTCGATGAAATTTCAACACGCCGGTTTTCGGCGATTCCGTCCGGGTCCTTGCTGTTCGAAGCTTTTTCCGGCAAATTGCGGGCAACGGTTTTAATTCTATTAGGTTCAATTCCCCAAACTTCAACAAAATATTTTTTCACATTTTCAGCCCTTGCTTGCGAAAGCTGACGGTTGTTGCGTTCTGCCCCAAATCCCGAATTAGTTCCCGTAAGCGTAATTGTTGCGTCAGGGTTCTTTCTGAGTCTCATTCCAATAATATTGAGAATTCTGTGATACACATCAAGTGCATTGCCTTCGGATATGTCTTTCTCAATCATACGTTTAGCTGAATCAGCAGTTATCCGTTCGTAGCGTGCGGAAATTTCAGCAGAATTGTCCTCAAAAAATACCATCGGCAGCAGTGGCGAAATATGTTTTGAAATATTTTCTTCCATTTTTATAGTTAGCAGAGGTTTCTCAGTGGCATTTTCAACTGCATAAGCAGAAATATCTGCAGTAAGCTTCGTCTTTTTTTCTTCTATTTTGACTTCGGGTTGCTCTATTGTCGGTTGCTCGAACTTAATATCTTCGGCAAAGGTAGGTTCAGGGATTGGCTCAGGTTCTGGTGCCGGTGGCGGCGGAGGAGGTGGTGGCTGTTTTTCTTTTGTTTCAATCAGATATAGCGAAAATCCTGCTGAAAGAACCGGTTGCGAAGCATAATATGCCGAAGCGTTGAACTCCATTGCAGATAATTTATACGACAGACCGCCGCCGATCCTGAATTTTGTGAAACTTTCTATATTAAAATTGAATGGACGGGCTTCTCTTATTTCAGGATAGGGACTATTTACCAATTCTAAGTCGTCGCTCTGCTCCTTTATAGCACGAAACTTTCCTTTGAAATCCTCGTATTGCATTGCCGCTGTTGCATAAAAATTCTCGGCAATTTCGTAACTGTAATGAGTGCCTATTGCAAACGAAGTGATTTCAAATCCGGGCAATCTCTTCATTGAATGATACGCAAAATGCAATGCTAGCGAATTGCCTCTATTATCCTCAAATATATTGAATAATTTGTCAATATTTTGATTTACCGCTATCGTGTAATATGTAAAATTCGATCCGTCTATAGGAAAAGAAAAAAAACGCCCGCGAATCTGCGTCCTCGAAGGCAATCCCATAAAGACCTGCAGAACCGGCAGCCCAGACATAAAGGTTATGTTGTTGCCTTCTATAAATGCAACTGAACGGTAAAACGAATCAGGGGCAAATTGGTTCTGAGGAGCTGCAAATATTGCAGTTGAACGCCCCCCATAAATTGTTGGTTGTTGCCAGTTGCCTTTCACGTTGTGTATTATTCTGCCGTCTTTCTTTACTGCTGTGAGAACGCTGTTGGTGTTCCCGTAAAGATCGGGCAGTTCGGCGTCGTATGTTTTCTGGCTGTTTGGTATATACATGCCCATTATAGTAATGTCAATCCCGAGTGTGAAAGTCTTTTTGTAATCTGCTTTGGTAAACAAGCCTGAATTGAAGCTTTCTCCAAGAGTTGTAAAAAGCGGTTTCAGATAGCCTTGAGCATGCTGAGACGTAAGCAAGGTGAACTCCCTGCTTATTTCTATTTCTTTGGCAGCACGTAAGTTGCTAAATATTATAATACTTAAAAAAATAAACAGTAAAAATTTTTTCATTTGCTATTCCTGTTAATGATTATTTTAAATCAATTGACAATAAATTAAGTGTTTTATTTTACAATATCTTATAAAAAAGATAAATTTAAATTAAATAAGAAATATTTCATTTTAGATTAATCAATTTTTATGGCTTCTTCAATTATTTGTTTTGCAACCGGAAGAGCCTTGCTACTTTCGATTAACACATCTTCGTGGGAAAGAGAACTTGTTGCTACTTCAACTAACTTGTTGGTAATTATCGAGATGCCAAGATTTTCAATCCCAAGTTGTGAGGCAACTTTTGCTTCAATGATTGTGCTCATTCCTGCACAATCAGCGCCTATCCGACGGAAAAAGCGAATTTCGGCAGGTGTTTCATAGGTAGGTCCTAATGTGCTTAAATATATTCCTTCCTGAAATGGTATTTTGCGATTAGCAAGCCTTTTGGATAATTTATCATTCCAACTCCTTGAAAAAATATCTTGCTTCATCAGGTATTCTCCAAACAAGCAAGCTTCGCTTCTGTGCAGAAGATTAATTGTATCCCGGATAATTACGCAATCTCCAACATTGAAGAATTGATTAAGTCCTCCCGATGAATTCGTATAAATCATCTTCTCTATTCCAAGCAAACTCGATAAAACAGACACTGATGCAACTTCTTCAACGCTAAATCCTTCATAAAAATGAAATCGTCCGCTGAATACCATACACGGCACACGTCCAATTTCTACTAATAAAAGCTTGCCTTTGTGTCCTTTTGCTGTGGGTTGTGGAAAATTTGGAATTTGACTGTAAGAAATTTCTCCAAGCAACGAATTGCTGTCAAAAAGCTCTCCGAAGCCACTCCCTGCAATTATTGCTGTATTTATTTTATTGGGATAATTATTATGAACAAACTCGGCTGATTTAGAATATTTCTCTAAAATTTCTTTACGTAAAATTGATTTCATTTCTTTAGACTAAGTAATAAACAATCGGGCAGTCCCGCGTGTATTCAATTATATTGCGTTTGGCGTTTGTTTTGAGTGTAATATTAATTTTATATTTACTCTTCTTCAGAAAATCAAGTGCTACATCAATATATTCACCTAAAGCAAGTTTTCGGAAACACAGATAATCGGATCTGTTCACTATATCAATTTTATCTTTGAAAATAAATATATAATAGTCGTTATCAAGACGCAATTCAATAAAATCATCTTCTTCGAGAGCCCGTTCCAACTCGAACCGAAAGAAAAGAGCCTCAGAATTATTCCCAATATACAGCCTTTTCAAAAATTCACCGCTTTGGTGCATTGTTGTCATAACGCCAGCTGTATTGAAACTTGCTGAATATTCCCATTCCGGCATTTCGGATGATTTACCGTTGCAGCGTGGGAAAATCTGCTTTGTAGAAGCTATATACTTTTGATATGTATCAATAAGCGATATTGGCGAAAGCAAACTAATTGGAATTTCTTCACCAATCAATTCGTAAATTCTCTGAAGATGTCTGCGGAAAAGTATATCGAAATCTGCTTTGTTCGGTGCGTTGTGCTCGGGACCATACCACCAGAACCAGTCTGAACCCTCGGCTATATAGATTTCTCTCATCACTTCCTGCAAAATCTCATCTTTTAAATTATGCTTGTGGAATTCTACTTCTGTGCGGGCTCGTGAAAGCATTTTCCACGCAGTTATATCGTCTCTGTGACCGATCCAGATACCAAAATTTGCATTTATCCACGACCCGGCGTGGATGTGATTGAACGTTTTCGAGTGTTCGCGGTGTAGCTTTCCTACGGCTTCCGAACAAGTAATAGTTTTATATTTTTCTTCGTTGCTCAGATTATTGAACAAATTGTTGAGAAAATCTATACCATTGTTTTTGTAAAATTCCCAACAATTTTCCCCATCCAGAATAACAGTAACAGCAGCATAATCAAGCGCATCTTCGCCATAGAGCCTGACAATTTCGCTGCGAATACTGTCTAAATGCGAGCAAAATTCATCAGCTGCTTCTTTTGCGTCCCATTTAGAATACACAAAGCCAATCCTATCCGACAGGAAGCGATCGCGAAATAGCAGACGTATTTCTAAATTCTTTTCGGCATTTCTGTATATCTGTGGAAAAAATTTCATTGTGTCGTAAAAACCATTGCCAGCGGTTTCTTTGAGCATTTGTTCATCAGTTGCAGCCCAAAGAATATTCTGTTCGGCAAGCATATCGCAGGTGGCATCAGAAAGTGAACCCTCCGATGGCCACACACCAGCAGGGGCAACACCAAATTTCTCTTTATAAATATTAATGCCACGTTCAATTTGCGCTTGCGCATCTTCCGGGAATCGAAAATCCAATTCTGATATATCTAACCACGGCATCGCTTCCAAAGCACAACGAGAATCTATTAATAATGGCAATATCGGATGATATTCAGGTGAGCAGGAAATTTCTACTTGCCCTTGCTCCATTAGTTCTTTCATTAGTGGGGCAATTCTTGCCATTATTTTTAGATGGTAGTCCAAAACGTAACGCTTGTCTTCTTCGGTGAAGTTGCGATTTTTTGCAATCAGGCTCTGTATTTTTTCGTCCTGCTTGGATACTTCGCCTACCCACGCCAAATTATACCAAACCTGCAAATCCAGAAAATCTTCGTCGCTAAACACTTCGTCTGATTGCTTTTTTTGGTAAAGTTCTAAATATCGTTTATGTGGAGTAATTAAATTTTCAAGGTTGATTACAAAAAATTGCTTCAGTATTTCTTTCTTCTCGTTTTCTTTAAGTTCCAATGGCGATTTTTCGGATAATATTTGAACTCTGTCTTTCACTTTTCCTCTTAAATATTCATCAATCTGCAGCATCAAAGAAGGGGCGAAATTGAAAGTCTGTTTTAGTTTTGGGAATGATTTTAGCAGGTAAGGCAAATCGTAATAATCTTTTACTGCATGCATACGAACCCACGGGAGAATAAATTCATTCTCCCATTTATAATATGGCTGATGTTGGTGCCATAAGAACGCTACACGCAGTGGTTTCATTTGTTTTTCAGTTCGAGATAGCTAAGTTATTATAAAAATATAATTTATTAAATATTATTAAATAAAACAAGTTAATGTTTAGTAATAAATTTTATTTTCTCAACTTTTGTGTTCGATTTAATTACAGCAAAATATATACCAGAATTTAATCCGCTTGCGTCAATTTCTATAATTCCTTGTTCAATCTCTGTTCCGTCAATTTCCAACTGTTCGGTAATAATCGCTTTTCCTGAAGTAAGTTGATTGCCAAGCACGTCATATACCTCAGTATTTAAAATCTGCGCGGACTTCACTTTCGAATAGGGAATATATACAACTTTCGAAGCAGGATTTGGATATGCCGAAGCAACCACAAAATTGTTCCCGGAACTGATTTTCACTGTTTGGAGAAGCAATTTTGCATCGCAACGTGTATTCCCAAAATATTTATTTGGCAACGAATACGCCACAAGCGGTATTACGTGATCTTTGCATACGTCTTCAATAATTAAAGTATCTCGCTCAAAATTAAGCGAACGTGGCGAATAACAAACCGATATTTCTTTTTCTTCTCCCGCTGCTATGTTTATTGGCAATTGGCTTTGCGGAATAGAAAAAGAAAGCTTATAGAATAAATACGGGTTGTCAATTGTGTAATCTAACTGGCTTATATTTTTCACTTTGATTTTTGAGCAGGACAAATCTGGATAATGCACACTATCAACAAAACATTCCTTGCCCGGCATCAGAACAGACAATCTGTTCGTTTCGTTACGAACTATTATTTCGACAGCGTCCGACACCCCACTACAGCCGTTTTTGTCCACCACCGCCGCACGAAATTTTCCGCTTTCGCCAACTTTTAGATACTGCCCGACGGCAACTTGCTCGCCTTGCTCGTCCAACCATTCGACAACCGGGAAATTTGGCTCAACTTGCAGCAAAACGCTATCGCCAATGCACACATTTGTTCTGCCAATCGGATTAATCTTCGGTTCCGGCAATGGATTGAAAACAATCGTGTAATCTGATGAATCGATACAACCAAATGCGTCCTCAGCTGTAACTCGTATTTTTTCGCTTTTGGTTAATTTAATCTCGTTTCCACTTGCTCCGTTGCTCCAATGAATATTTGAATGATTGGAAACAACTTTTAGCAAAACTGTGTCCCCATCGCAAGGCATCGATTTGCTCGGCTGCAGAACAATTTTATCGGCTTGACGAACTTTGATTTCAATTTCACCGGAATATGCATATTCACATTCGGAATTTTCTACATACACACTATATCGCCCGCTCTTATGAACTTTTATTGATTTCGTTGTCTCGCCGGTAGACCATCGGATGACTTTATAGTTGCCCTCTACTAAAAGTTCAACTGTATCGCCCTGACAAATTTCATTTTGCCCAAGCAAAACAATATTCGGCTGAGCTATTGAACTTCGACGCAATCGGTATAGTCCTTCGCCGGCAAGCCAGCCCGTTGTATCATCTACAAACCAGATATCATCGAGATTTTTTCCGTCCGGAATTCCACAATTTCGCAACTCCCAGGTTTTCCCGCCATCAGAGGTGTAATAAACTTCACGGTTCAGCCCACAAGCCCAGCCTCGCAGACTATCCAGCAGGAATGAGCCATACATTGAGCCATTTGTAACATAATCCCGCCAGGTGCCTCCTAAGTTTGTAGAAAAGCGAATACCGCCTCGATTTGTTGTTGTTCCGTCGCAGGATAGGGAATAGGGGACAAGGAAAGATCTTCCTTTGTGTGTAATTTCTTCGTGCCAGTCCAGCCCGCCTGTTCTGCTAAAAACAGCCCAGCTATTGCCAGCGTTTGTTGTTCGCCAGATTAATCCACTGCTTACTGCATATCCTGTTCCATTGGGATATACCAAACAATCTGCGAGCTTTGTGTTTGGATAAAAGAAATCATATGATTTCCAATCTTGCCCGCCGTTTGTTGTTTTGAAAAATCTCTGATAGCCCACACAATTTCCGCCAATCACAAAACCTAAATTTTCATCTACAAAATATGTTCCCCATAGCAATACATCATCGGCACGCGGCGAAATATCCATCCAGCTTGCTCCACCATTTATCGATTTGAATATTTTCCCTTCTCCCGAGCAATATCCTATCAATGGAGAAGCAAAGTGTATACTTTCTATTTGATTTATTTCCGCTATTTGCGTTCCTTGCCAGCTTTGTCCGCCATCAGTAGTGCGGATCACTTTTCCCTCGTAGCCGCACGCCCAGCCATATTGTGGATTGCTTTCCAAAAAATATACATCTAACCAGTAGCTTTGCCTGTAAAAGATTGGCATATTGGTAACTTCTTCCCAGTAACTTTGTGAAGCCTCGAAGGAAAAAACAAATAATATTGCAAATATCGTTACTCTCATCAATAAAAAACACGTATAACAAGAAAAAATTACATTTGAATTACGAATTAAACGAAAATTAGTTTTAATTTATTTCTTTTTTCAAATCACTAAGAATTTTGAGTGCTTCGATTGGTGTTATGTTATCGACGTCAATTGCATTAATTTTTTGACGCAAAGCGTCGTCCTTGAACTCGAAAATCGAAAGTTGATGATAAGGTTGTCCCTTCTGGCGGGTTTTTATTCGGCTTATATCTGGTTTGTGTTCGCTTTGTGGTTCGTTTGTGTCTCCCTCGAAAAATTTCATAATTTCGTTTGCTCGGTCAATAATTTTTGAGGGAAGTCCTGCCATTTTTGCAACGTGTATTCCAAATGAATGGTCGCTCCCGCCGCTCGATACTTTGTGAGTGAACACAACATTTCCTTCGGTTTCAATTACTTCTACCCGGTAATTTTTTATTCCTTGATAGCGTTGTGCCATATCGTTAAGCTCGTGGTAGTGCGTTGCAAAAAGTGTTTTAGCTTTAATATCATTATGAATGTATTCGGCAATAGCCCAGGCAATCGAAATCCCGTCGAAAGTCGCTGTGCCACGTCCGACTTCATCTAACAGTATCAAACTGCGACGGGTTGCATTATTTATTATATTTGCCGCTTCCTGCATTTCAACTAAAAATGTGCTTTCACCACTTGTAATGTTGTCCTGAGCACCCACTCGCGTGAAAATCCTATCCACAATCCCGAATTTTGCTTTCTTTGCCGGTACAAAAGAACCCATTTGCCCAAGCAACACAATTAATCCAACCTGTCGCAAATAACACGATTTCCCACTCATATTCGGACCTGTGATAATATGTATCATATTGTCCGATGTGTTCATTTTTGTTGAATTTGGAACGAAACTTTCGCCCGCCGGCAGCATTTTCTCAACAACCGGATGTCGCCCGTCTTCGATTTCGAGTATTTCGCCTGTGTCTATCTCCGGACGTGTGTAGTTGTTTTCCCTTGCGACAGTCGAAAACGAAAGCAAACAATCGAGTGTTGCAAGATTTTCGGCATTTCGCTGTAATATTGGCAATTCGGCATAAATCTTTAATCGCAATTCGGCAAATAGCCGCTGTTCGAGCTCGATAATTTTTTCCTCTGCCGAGAGAATTTTATTTTCGAAGTCCTTTAAAATAGGTGTTGTGTAGCGTTCAGCATTAGTCAGAGTTTGCTTGCGTTCGTAATCCTTAGGCACTTTATCTTTGTGGGTATGAGTGATTTCAATGTAGTAGCCGAACACATTGTTGAAACTAACCTTTAACGATGGTATTCCGGTGCGTTCGCGTTCTGATTCCTGAAAGTCCGAAATCCATTTTTTTGCTGAAAATTTTGCGTTTACATAATCATCGAGTTCCGGAAAAAATCCTTCCCGAAAAATATTTCCATTCCCATAATTTACCGATGGTTCGTCCAATAAAGCACTTTCCAGAAAATCAAGCAGACCGTCCAGAGTTTCAAGTGAATTATTTATTTCATTGATAAGCGGAGAAGCAAACTCGCTCAATATTTCCTTTAATTCAGGAATAATTTTCAAAGTGGTGCGGATAGCAATGGCGTCTCTTGGATTTGCTCTGCCGGTGGCAACTTTTGCCGAAAGACGTTCCAAATCTGCTGTTTCGGCAAGCTTTCTTCTAAGAAACAAACTGGTCTCGTGCTTATTGAAAAATTCTTCGACAGCAGACAACCGATAATTAATCTGGTTAATTGCTTTCAGTGGGTGAGTAACCCAGCGTTTCAGCAATCTGCTGCCTGCCGAGGTCAAAGTTTTATCCAACACTCTGAGCAAAGCACCATCTTGTGTTCCGGCAAAAGAATACGTAATTTCTAAATTTCGACGCGTTGCGGCATCGAGCATCATATAATTGGTCGGGTTGTAATGGCGAATTCCCTGCAAGTGCCCAATGTTCCCGTTTTGCATAGTTTTCACATAGTGAAGCACAGCTCCGCACGCCGTAATTCCGTCCGGCAATTCATCTATTCCAAAACCTTTTAAGCTTTTTGTCGCAAATGTATCTAAAATTAATTTGCATGCAAATTCATAATCGAAAAACCAATCTTCGAGCTTTGTTATCGATGGCTTATAACTCAATTTGCCTAATGTTTCAAGAAAGAAGCCCATTTGAACTTTCGCAATAATTATCTCCGAAGGCACAATCCCTTCGAGCAAATCTATCAGCTGCGAAAATGCAATTTCTGTAGTGAAAAAATCGCCCGTCGAAATATCTATCGCTGCAAATCCAATTGTATTATTTCGTTTTTTATCCTGCGAAAGATAAATTGAAGATACATAATTGTTCTTCCCTGAATCTAATACTTTTTCGTATAACGCAACTCCCGGAGTAACAACTTCAACTACATCACGTTTTACAATTCCACGCGCAAGCTTTGGGTCTTCGAGTTGCTCGCATACAGCCACTCGATAGCCTGCCCGAACAAGCTTCGGCAAGTAATTATCAAGTTGATGATAAGGGAAGCCCGCAAGTGGCATATCGGCGCCCGCTCCGTTGTTCCTCTTTGTCAGTGCAATTCCACATACTTTCGATGTGATGTGGGCATCCTCGTTGAAAGTTTCGTAGAAGTCTCCCAACCGAAATAGTAATATTGTATCGGGGTAACGCTCTTTAATCTGACTATATTGCCGCATTAGCGGGGTTTGTTTCTCTTTCATATCTCGATTTTTAAGTTCATCAATGCAAAATTATTATAATTCTATCACATATAAAATTCATTTTATTGGCAATTTAAATGACTAATATTTCTGGTATTTTGAGAATATTCTTAATAATATATTTTTTATACTTTTTTCTGCACCTATATTTTTGTTAATTTTGAGTTTATTTGTTGTAATAAATCTAAGATAATTATGGCAATCAGAATATTTGTTACTGGCGGAACTTTCGACAAAGAATATAACGAGCTCAATGGAACTCTATTTTTCAAAGATACTCACATTAACGAAATGCTGAAATTAGGTCGGGCTCGCGTTCCAATCGAAGTGAGAACTTTGATGATGATGGATAGCATCGATATGACAGATGCCGACCGCGAACTAATTGCTCTGAACTGCTTGAAAACCGAAGAAAGTAAAATAATAATTACTCACGGCACTGATACAATGGTCGAAACTGCCCGCGTCATAGCTGAAAAAGTGAAAGATAAAACAATTGTGCTCACTGGTGCTATGATACCATATAAGTTCGGTAGTTCCGACGGACTTTTCAATTTAGGCAGTGCAATTGCTCTTGTCCAAACACTTCCGCCCGGTGTCTATATTGCTATGAACGGTCGCTATTTCAATTGGGACAACTGCCAGAAAAATCGCGACAAAGGGGAATTCGAGGAAATTAAACCAAAGCAGAAATTCTAATTTTTTTGCTTGTTGCGAAAATGAAGTGGATCGCCCCATACTCCGTATGCTATTGAGCGACCTACTGATGCAATTCGCATATGCATACAGCTATGGCATTCTGCGGCAAATTCCGAAACGCAAGGCTTGTCCTCATAGAGCATATAGTTTTTGCGGTATTCGGTTGGGGTAATCTGCGGCATAATTACGTTTGCTCCATAGCGAAGCCCTTCCTCGCGACCGGTCGGGTGAATAGTTTGAAGTGCTGTTGTCGAAGCAATATTTACATCTTTTAGCACAATCCGGCATGTTGCTATCATTCTGAGCGATAATTCAAAACGCCATTTCTTTATTTCCTCGGTGGTCTCGTATTGCTTGCCCATTGGAGTGTCGTTATGCGGAAGATATGGTCCCATACCTATCATATCAATATCCATATCGCGGAAGAAAAAAATGTCGTTTGCCAGATCCTCCAGAGTTTGTCCCGGTAGCCCAATCATTACTCCTGTGCCGACCTGAAAGCCTACTTTTTTAAGTGCGTTAAGCGATTCTATGCGAGCCTCTAATTGCTGTTGCGGAGGATGTATCTTTGAAAACAATTCGGGGTTTGTAGTTTCTATTCTCAATAAATACCTATGAGCACCTGCCTCGAAAAATCTTCGATATGTATCTTCTGTTTGTTCGCCAACGCAAAGTGTAATGCCAAGTCCTTCGGGATATTTTTCGCTTTTTGTCGCGTCCTTTATTCCTTTGATGCAACTAACCACGTATTCGATAAATTGTTTGTCGCGTCGGTCGCCCGATTGCAATACAACAGAGCCGTAATCAAATTCTGCTGCTAATTTTGCTGCTTCGATCACTTGTTCCACAGATAACAAATAACGTTCGGTATTGGCGTTGCTTTTTCTAATTCCACAATAGTAGCAATCATTTACACAGTAATTAGAAAATTCAATTAAACCGCGAAGATATACCTTGTCGCCCACATATTCGAGCATTGTTTTGTATGCTTTGCTCCGAATCAGTTCGATTTCTTCCGAGGTTTCCGCAGATAATAATCTGACAATATCTTCCTTTGAAAGTGTATCTTTTGATAAAATATCTTGAATAGACATAAGCCCCCAAATTAGAAAAATAAATCGCGTTCGCCCTGTTCAATTCTATGTAAATATTCTCGTGTGAGCTGGCGAACCTGTTCATCGGGAATTTGAAGAATTTCGCGTTCGATGAGTTCTTCGCCAATCCGACGCGTTTCGTCATCAGCATAATCGATTAAATATTCTTTGAGTGTTGTAAGCCCGTTCGGTTGACAATAAAGTTTTATCAGCCCGGGCTTTGCCTGATCCATAAAGTCTTCCCCAACTCGTCCCGAACGATAGCAAGCAGTGCAAAACGATGGAATATATCCGTGCCGAATTACATCGGCAATTACTTCCCCTGAACTACGACAATCGTTTAGCACAAACTGCCCTTCTTCGTATTCGCTCAACGACGAAAATGCCTGCTTGTATCCACCCGGAACAGTCCGCGAGCCCGCACTAATTTGCGAAATCCCCAGATCAAACAACTCGCTTCGCAATTGTGCTGGTTCGCGCGTGGATAATATCATTCCGGTGTATGGAACCGACAGACGCAAAGCCGCAACCACTTTTTTAAGTTCAAGATCCGAAACCGGATACGGTATATTATTCGAAACAGGTGCATTCTTTGCTGGTTTGATTCGTGGAATTGAAATAGTGTGCGGCCCGACACCGTAGTACTTATCCAGATAACGCGAATGCTCTATTAACGAAAGCACCTCAAATCGATAATCGAACAGCCCGAACAATATTCCGATACCAACGTCGTGCATCCCGTTGGCAAGTGCCCGGTCCATTACATACAGACGCCATTCGTAATCTGCTTTCTTGCCTGATGGGTGCATCTTCTTGTAGGTTTCGCGATGGTATGTTTCCTGAAATACTGTGTATGTACCAATTGGTATTAAGCTGAAACGCTTAAACTCTTCTTCTGATAGCGGTGCTATTTCAACGTTTATTCTTCTGATAGACGAACCTTTCGAATCGCGAACGCTATAGACGGCTTCGATTGCTTCTATGAACTTATCGAGCGAACTTTCCTTGTGGTTCTCGCCCATAAGCATTAATATTCGCTTGTGTCCCTGCCCCAGAATCCCTAAGGTCTCTTCTTTTATCTGCTCAATTGATAGAGCGTGCCGCGTGATTTCTTTATTATCTGCGCGAAAACCACAGTAGAGGCAATTATTTGCACAAAAGTTAGAAGTATAAAGCGGAGCGAACAATACTAAACGCCTCCCGTAAATTTCTTCTTTTACTTTGTAGGCAGTGTGAAACATCTTTTCGAGTTGCTCAGGTTCCTCAATATTTAGCAATGCAGCTGTTTCTTCCAGATCAATTCCTTGAAGTTCCAATGCTTTCGACAATATTTCATCTATCTGAACTTTGTCAGGTTTGCTGGTGTTCTCTAAAATCCTAAATAGTTCCTTTTCGTCAATTATTTCTCTTTTCATTAATATTAATTTTTTTGTATCCAATAAACAAAATTTAAGATTTAAGACGTAAAAAAATACTTTGAATTTTAACTTTGTAAGTTTATTTTGAAATATATTCTAATGCAATTTGGAATAATACTATGGCGTTTAGTTTTATTGAGCAGGATATAGATACAATTTCCAATATTTTGGGACAGCAACCCGAAGCTTTCGAAAATTCCTGGACCTGGAACCTTCGGAATGATGCTTCAGATAAGCCAATGATTATCAATCTTTACAATTCAATAGTATTTGATAAAGATAATGATAAAGAAGGTCCTATTGTCTCGGTTCAAACTCGCCATGGTTATTATGAACTGCACAATTTAACCGGTTATGTGGTTTTCGAGCCCGACGAAATTATTTTTATCTGCTCTAAAAAGAAAACTATTTCTTGCTTGATTGTTGGCAAGGGAAATACTTGCTCGTTCTTTTCAAACATTCACAAGAAAATGTTGCATTGCGACCCAACCGAGCTCGACCCTGCTGTTCTGCTTGCCGCAATGCAACTTTCGCTTATTGAAAAGATGGTTTAACTAATTCAACACTTTATTCGTCTTTTGTAAATATATGTATAAAATTGATTTTACAAATACAACAGAACAAAGTCGCCTTAAGTATAAAAAAATCAGAAGGGCGGTGGAAAATGCTCTAAAAGGTGAAAAAATTAATGAAGCGGAAATTTCTATAGTTTTTATGAATAATGACGATATTAGAGATATAAATAACCGTTATTTGAAACATAACTGGGAAACAGACGTAATTTCCTTCCCTTTGGAAGAAAATCCGCTTTCAGGTGAAATCTACATTGGGCTGGAAGTTGCCCGCGAGCAAGCAAAAGAATATAAAGTGAGCCTTACTAATGAACTTTCGCGGCTTGCTATTCACGGCGTTTTGCATATAATCGGATACGATGATGCTACTGATATAGAAAGAAACAATATGACAAACCTCGAAAACAAATATTTGGAGGCTGATACAAGTGAGTGAAAGAATTTTGCAAATTATTGTTTTTGTGGTGAAAGAACTTCACTCTAATGATAAACTTACCGAATCCCACATCAAAAGCTTGCATAAGCTTGGATATACCGATGTTGAGATTTCTACTGCTCTCAGCTGGTTGGTAGATCGCGAAATTGCTTCTACCGAAGAAGATACTCAGTCCTTCCGTATGCTTAACGAAATGGAAAAGGACTTGTTTACTACTGAGGCGCTTGGCGATCTTCTCCAATATCAGGCACTCGGGCTAATTTCCAACGACCAGATTGATTTTATCATAGACCGCATTCTGACAAGCGATTTCGAATCAAAAATCGATAGAAATGTGCTCGGATATATTGTAATGGCTCTTGTCTTTAAATCTCCCTGGGAAAATATTTTGCCTTCGAAAATCCTGCTTAACGGAAACGAAACAATACACTGATTTTTTCTTTAATAAATAAAAAAGGCTGCCCAAAATTTGTGGCAGCCTGTTTTTTATGCTATTTGCTATTTCCCTATGCCATCAATGAGCATATTGCTGCAACAGTTACCATATCATCAACAGAACAACCACGCGACAGATCGCAATATGGCTTTGCCAAACCTTGCACAACCGGACCAACGGCTTCGGCTCCGGCAAGTCTTTGAACCAATTTGTAACCGATATTCCCTGCATTTAAATCCGGGAAAACAAGCACATTTGCCGTTCCTGCTACTGCTGAATCCGGGCTTTTACGTTTGCCAATCTCCGGAACTATTGCTGCGTCGAGCTGCAATTCTCCATCCGATGGGATATTCGGTTCTTTTTCCTGCATAATCCGGACAGCTGCGCGCACTTTATCTACCAAAGGATGCTCGGCACTTCCTTTTGTGGAGAACGAGAGAAATGCAACTTTTGGTTCTTCTCCGGTAATTGCTTTGTAGTTTTTTGCCGAACTAATAGCAATATCGGCAAGCTGCTCGGCTGTTGGGTCTGGATTTACTGCACAATCAGCAAAGCAATACATTTTGTCGGGGAATGCCATAATAAAGAAACTGCTCACAATCGAAATGCCTGCCGCAACTCCAGCAGTATAGATTGCCGCTTTGAGCACTGCACCTGTGGATGAAACATTTCCACCGACAGTTACCTGCACTCTGTTTGTTTCGAGCAATAAGCCTGCAAAATATAATGGATCAGCTACAGTTTGGCGGGCTTGTTCCAAAGTCATTCCTTTTGCTTTACGCTTTTCATATAAAATGTTTGCAAATTCATCGATTAGCTCGCTTTGGGCTGGATCAATAATTTGCACTCCTTCGAGCGATATGCTTTTTTCATTTGCTAATGTTTTGATTTTGCTTTCATTCCCTACAAGCACCGGACGGGCAATTTTTTCGTCCAGCAGATAGCGGCTGGCAAGCAAAGTGCGATCGTCCTCAGCATCTGGGAAAGCAACCAAAGCATTCACTGCTTTTGCTTTATTTCTTGTTGTTTCGATAAATGGGATTTGAGACATAATAAACAATCCTTTTTATTGCTAAATGATTAAGGCAATGGAGCATTCAACACAACGCGGCAAGTGTCCCTTGCAATTACTAATTCTTCGTTTGTTGGAATAACATATACCTGCAATTTGCTATCCGGGGTCGATATCACACCTTCTTTGCCGCGTATCATCTTGTTGTTAAGCTTTTTATCAATTTTTACGCCTAAAAATTCTAAGTGTTCGCATACTTTTGCACGAACATCCGGAGCGTTTTCGCCAATTCCGGCAGAGAAGCAAATTGCATCTGCTCCGTTCATTGCTGTAAGATATGCACCTACATACTTAACTATTCGGGAGCAGAACATATCAATTGCAAGCTGAGCGCGTCTGTCCTGATGTTCAGTGATTTCTATTTCGAGGTCACGCATATCATTTGTTAGCCCGGAAATACCCAAAAGCCCCGAACGCTTATTCAGCATATTGAATATCTCATCAATTGAGGAACCTTCTTTGTGATGCAAGAAATCAATTATTGTTGGGTCTATATCGCCGCAGCGTGTTCCCATCATAAGCCCTTCGAGTGGAGTAAATCCCATCGATGTATCGATTGATTTGCCGTGCTTAATTGCACAAGCAGACGAGCCATTCCCCAAATGTAAAGTGATGATGTTTGTTTCGTCCTTTGTTTTGCCTGTCAATACACGATAGCGATATGCAATGTATCTGTGCGAAGTGCCGTGAAATCCGTATTTACGAATTTTATACCGACGGTAATATTGATATGGTATAGCATATAAATATGCTGTTTCTGGCATTGTCGAATGAAAGGCTGTGTCGAAAATTGCAACCTGCGGCACGCTCGGTCCGAATACTTCTCTTGCTGCATAAATACCTTTCAGGTTTGCCGGATTATGCAATGGCGCAAGCTCGATATTATCTTCCATCTTTGCAATAACGTCATTGTCTATACGCACCGAACTCTTGAACTCTTCGCCTCCGTGAACAGTGCGATGCCCTATCGCGTGAATATCCTCGAGTGAATTAATTCCGGGTATTCCGGTATCGGGATTTGTAACCCATTTGATGATATATTGAATTGCAGCCTTATGGTCGCGAATTGCTGCTGTCGTTTTGATAGTTGATTTGCCTTCTACTTTCAAGGAAATCAAAGCTTCCGAACCAATTCTTTCTAATAGCCCGCGTGCAAGCTCTCGGTCTTCATTTTTCTCGATTTTTTCTAAATCGGTATCAATTATTTGAAATTTTAATGAGGAACTACCGCAGTTGAGAACTAAAATATTCATTGCGTTGAGGTAAAAGTGAGACCTATGAAAATAGATATATCATTTTAAACTGATAATTATTTGATT
>CALGXJ010000154.1 GCA_937936035.1 Eximiradius proteiniborus | reverse complement strand
TCCTGCCCTGATTGTCAAAAAATCGCCAAAGAAATTGAACCGGATTTTGATGAAATTAAAAATTATCTCATCGACATTTCAATTAAAAATAACGAATTAAATCTGATTCGGCACGAACTTGATGTTTCTCGTAATTGGTATAAATTCCTTTACGATAGTTCTCCTGTTCTTTTTTTTAATATTGATTCCGATGGCAAAATTATTTCTGCTAATAAAATCACATCCACAGTTCTTGGATTATCTGCACACGAGATTATTGGTAAGCATATTACCTCTTTTATTATCTCAGATTATATTGATAATTTCTTTAATTCTTGCAGTGAGGCTATAGATTTTAATGAGTCTATCCCTTGCTATATTAGAATTCAATCTGCCAATGTTTCTGTCGTTAGTTTGTCTGGTGTTGTCAAAGCAATTCTAAGAGAAAAACAAACTGAATTTTATGCTGCTTTTATTGATATTACAGAGGTCGAGCAAAATCAAAAAGCTATTGAAGAACAGCAAAAACTATATTCATTCTTTTTTGAAGAAGCTGCTGATGCCTTTTATTTCCTCAACGGGGATACTTATACCGATTGCAACCAACAAGGATTGAAAATTTTCGGACTGCGCAGCAAAATCGATATTATCGGCAAGCATCCTTATGATTTCTCTCCTCCTTACCAACCCGATGGTTTAAGTTCTGCTGAGAAAGCCAAATTAATGATAGATATAGCTTATGCTAAAGGTGTCAATAATTTTGAATGGTTGCATCTTAATTCTCTTGGACAATTGATTTATACAGAAGTTTATCTCAAGCCTGTTCAAAAAGATGGTTACAACCTGATTTTTGTTACTTTAAGAGATATTACTTACAAGAAAATTGCCGAAGAACAGCAAAAATTAATCGAAGCTAATCTTTCCACTGCTATTAATTACTCACACATCGGAATTGCTCTATTTGATTCTAATAAAACAATAACAAAATATAATCAGGTCTTTATTGATTCCGTTAAACTTATTTCTGGCAACGATGTTACTGCCAAATCTGATCTGAATTCTCTTTTTATGAATGTCTCTGCTGTTCTTGATAAATTCGAAAGTGTCTATAAAGGAATTTCATCAACCTTTGTATTTGATGTATTAATTAATAATACAGCTATATATTACGAAATTTCTATCTACCCCATCAAAGTCGGCGAAGAAATTGTAGGTGCTTGTATTTTTATTAATGACATTACTAAATTCAAAGAAGCTGAAAAGATCCTATCCAAAACAAATCTCGAATTAGAAAAAACTGTTTTAGAAAGAACTCTCGAAATTCAAAAACAGTCGGAATTACTCTCCAAACTAATTGACAATGTGCCTGATTTCATAGTTGTTAAAGATATATTTGGCAAATACATCAATTGCAACGAGGCTTACTGCAAATTCATGAATCTTCCCAAAAATGCAATAATCGGTAAAACTGACTACGATCTTTTCTCAAAAGATGAAGCTGACGCATTTACTGATTTTGATACAGCCGTTTTTCAAACAAAAACAACCATTCGTTCAGAGCAATTACTACGTTTCCCCGATAATACTTTGCATACTTTAGATAATATCAAAACACCGTTTTTCGACTCGGAAGGAAATCCAATTGGATTAATCGGTATTGCTCGCGATATTACTGAATTCAAAAAACTTGAAGACGACATTAAACGCATAAACCACGAACTTGAATCTATTATCGAAAAACGAACAATGAAACTCCAAATGGAGATTCAGGAACGAATCAGTATTGAAGAAGAACTCAAACGTAGTCGCGAAATTTATCGTAACTTGTTTAATAACGTCCCAGTTGGAATATATCGCTCCACTCTTGATGGAAAAATTATCCTTGCCAATCCAACCCTTGTAAAAATGCTCGGTTTTGATTCAATTAATGAACTAAAAGATCGAAATTTAAATTTTGAAGGATTTCTCACCTCATCTGAACGACAATCTTTTTTGAACTCTATTCTTTCGAGCGATGAAGTTCAGGTTTTTGAAAGCACCTGGATCAAAAAAGATGGTTCCATTCTTAACGTTCTTGAAAAATCAAGAGTGGTTAGAGATGCAAACGGTAATGTTCTTTATATCGAAGGTACTGCCGAAGATATTTCTCAACGTAAATTATCTGAGAAATTACAGCAAGCCGTCTACAGCATTTCCGAAGCTGCTTATAATCTTGATAATCTCCAGGATCTTTATAAATTTATTCATCACTCCATTTCTCAGCTGATTTTTGCAAAAAATTTCTATATTGCAATTTATGACCCTGAACGTAACGAAATACATTTCCCTTATTTTGTTGACGAAATTGATTCTCCAAAGCCATCTTTCAGCGGGCCTTATCCATTTGGAAATGGTTTAGTAGAATATGTCATTAATACTGGGCATTTTCAGCTTCTCGACGAAGAGAAATTGATTGAATTAGCTTCGAATAAAACTATTGAAATTCAAGGTGTCGTCCCAAAATTCTGGCTGGGTGTGCCTTTGAAAACAATTGGGAATCAAACTATTGGTGTCATAGCAGTTAAAAGCTACAATCAGGATGTTAGGTTTGATGAACTTTCGAAAGATATTCTCGTTTTTGTCTCTACTCAAATTGCAATGGTTATTTACAGGAAAAAAATTGAAGAAGCTCTAAATCTCGAACGCCGTCTGCTTGCTGAACGTGTGATGGAACGCACCGAAGAACTTAGTGCACTCAATGCAGAGCTCGAACGTGCCATCCGAACAAAAGACGAATTCCTTGCTAATATGAGCCACGAACTCCGCACTCCCCTTAATGCTATTCTTGGACTCTCGGAAATCTTACTAAAACATAAAGAAATACAATCAAATAACCGTTTCCAACGTGCTCTTAATACCATTCACGATAGTGGTCATCATCTACTTAATCTTATTAACGATATATTAGATGTTTCTAAAATTGAAGCCGGGAAATTTGAAATCTATTTGGAAGATTGTTCTGTTGAGCAAATTGCCCATTCCTCTATGAACTTTATCAGGCAAATGGCCATTAAAAAAGAAATCACTTTAAATCTTGATATTCAGCAAGGCACTCCAAAGGAATTTTATGCAGACCAAATCCGCACAAAACAAGTATTAATCAATCTTCTCAACAATGCTGTCAAATTCACTCAAAAAGGTGGTTCTGCTGGCTTATCTATTTCTGCTGAGCCCGAGAAAAATCTTATTCACTTCTCAGTCTGGGATACTGGTATCGGTATTCGTCCCGAAGATATGAATAAGCTCTTCAAACCCTTTTCTCAAATTAGCAGCAATCTTTCACGTGAATACGAAGGCACTGGATTAGGGCTTACCTTGGTCGCTAAATTAACCGAAATGATGGGTGGTAGTGTTGCTGTCGAAAGTCAGTTCGGAGTTGGTAGCAAGTTTACTGTTACTCTCCCAATCAAAAACAAAAACGCTTTCGATGCTTACTACGATGAGCTGCTAAACAAACAATTCTCTTGTATTAAAACAGCTCTTCTTATTAATAGTTCAAAAGAAGATGCTGAATTGCTTAGGCAAGATCTCGAACGCTTTGGTATCGTGTCCGATTTCTACGATTTTCAGCAAAAAATTGAAGATACCCTTTATCAAAAAAAATACGATATTGTAATTCTTGATGTTCTTCTCTGGGACAAATCAGGTTGGGATTATTTAAAGCACATAAAATTGCACGAAGAACACAAATATATTCCCGTTGTAATCGTTTCGATATTAAAAGAAAAAACTCGCGCAATTGCTAATGGGGCAGATGAATATGTGCAAAAGCCATATAAACTTATTACCTTATATGAAACTTTGAATAAGGTTGATTTGAAACTTGAAAAACAAAAGGCAAAAATACTTGTTGATTCGGAGATAAATGATATGACAAATGAAAAGATTCTTATCCTCTTGGCTGAGGATAACGAAGCAAACCTCGAAACTATGGAAGCATTTTTAGAATATGCTGGTTATTCAGTACTTGTTGCTCGTAATGGTAAAGAAGCTGTCGAGTCGGCTATCGAATACAAACCTGATATTATTTTGATGGATATTCAAATGCCAAAAATGGACGGTATCGAAGCCATTCGTATTTTGAAAAATGATAGTAATACCTCACATATTCCTATTATTGCTCTTACTGCGCTTGCAATGCCGGGCGATCGCGACAGATGTTTTTCTGCCGGTGCTAACGATTATATCAGTAAACCTGTTAATTTCGATACGCTTGTCTCCAGTATTAATGATTTAGTTAATAAAAAATAATGTATTATTATTAATTTTGTAATTAGTGATATAAATATTTATACTTTTTTGAGAATAGAATATGCAAGAAAATACTAATATTAGCAATCAAAAGATTAAAGTTTTGATAGTTGATGATCAAGCTTTGGTGCTTGATATTTTAGCAAAAGGTTTAGCAAAAGATCCTATGATCGAAGTTGTCGGCACTGCTACTGACGGATATATTGCTCTTAATCAGGTTAATAGATTAAAGCCCGACGTTATCATCCTTGATATGGAAATGCCTCGTATGAACGGTATTCAGTTCCTGCATAACCTGATGCCGGTCAATCCTATCCCAACTATTGTGCTCAGTGCCTTAACAGAAAAAGATTCTCAGATAACGAAAGAAGCCTTCGAAGCAGGGGCTGTAGACTTTCAGCCTAAGCCGGGTGCCGGTGCTCGTGCTTTGCCTGAGCTATTTTCCCAGTTGATATATAAAATTAAACTTGCGTATACTCAGGATGTAAGCCATCTCAAAAAGGTTAAAAAAGAATTTAAGCTTCCGAGTAACCATCTTGATAGAACTGCCAAAACAAACCAGATTATTCTCGGTATGGGAGCTATGGATATTTCCAACGATCCTAATAAAGTTTTAAAAATCTTTGCTCTTGGATCCTGTATAGGTCTTGGACTCTTCTGTCCTTCTAAAAATATTGTAGGGCTTGCCCACGTTGCTCTTCCTCAGTCAAACACCGACAAAGAAAAAGCTGAAAAACTTCCCGGTTATTTCGCTGACACTGCCGTTGATACCTTGTTGCAAAAAATGAATGAATTGGGATGCCCTAAGGAAAAAATATTTGCTAAAATCGCTGGTGGTGCAAAAACTAAAATCGAACTCGGTGAGTATTTTAGCATTGGTCAACGTAATACTGTTGCCGTCAAAGCTGGACTATTGAAACGCGGTATCAAAATATTGGGCGAAGACACCGGCGATACAATCTCCCGCACCGTCTCCGTTAAAGCTGGCGATACAAAAATGCAAATTTATTTCCCTGATAAAGGTACGTGGGAAATATAATGGCACAAAAATTGATGCTCCCCCTGTGATTATTTATCATTTTTGGGGGGAATATGAAAATCATATCAAACAACAAAACTGCTAATATTTTACTGCTGGTTTCTTTCAGCTTAATCGTTATTGTTATGCTCTCTTCTTTTATTAATCGAGTTATTATTTCTCCACCTGTTCAAGCCGAAATTGATAACGGAGCTCATACCAGCCAAAACGATGTTGTTATTCAAGTTAATGTTCTAAATGCTTGTGGAGAAACCGGTCTTGCAGCCAAAGTAATGGAATTCTTACGCCTTCGTGGATTTGATGTTGTCGAAATTGGTAATTACCCCAAAAAAGAAGAAAAATCATTTGTTCTCGATAGGCTCGGTGATATTCGCAGTGCGAGAAAAGTTGCTTACGCCATTGGTGTGCCTGATTCATTGGTAGTTAGTGCTATAGATTCTACTTTGTTCGTTCGTTCTACTGTTGTTATTGGAAAAGATTTCCCGTTGCTTAAGCCTTTTAATTAACCTTAATCCAGCAATTCATCAAGAATATTATCTAACTGCTTATATATTGCTTCCCAGGAGTGCTTTTCTTCGATTAGCACTCTTGCATTTTTTATAAGTTTTGATGCAAATTCTTCGTCTTTTAGTATCTTAACAGCATAACGTATCATTTCTTCTTTCGTATTGCATATTATTGCACTCTCTTCATTCTTCGCACATATTCCCTGATTGCCCGTAGGAGTTGTAATTACTGGGCACCCGCTTGCCATTGCTTCTAACAATTTATTCTGAATGCCAGAGCCACCTGAATGAGGATGCAAAAATACTCTCGCACTATGCAAATAAGGCAACATATCAGGTACATCAATATGAAGCTTAATGTTTTTCCTGGTCTTGAGCGACATCACGCTGTGTGGTGGTTTTGCTCCTGCTATATGAAATTCTACTTCCGGCAATTTTGCCAATATTTCAGGCAATATTTCATTTACTATTGTGTTTATCATTATCTGATTTGCCCAAACATCTAGCTTACCGGCGAACAATATACCTTCCCGGTTTTTTATGTCGTTGTTAAATGTATACCTGTTTAAATCAACACCATTCGATAGCAATCTATACTCAACTCCACTGTTTAACTTTTGCATCTCTTTTATGTCGTCGTTGCTTACAAATGTTACAATATCAAAATATTTAACAATTTCAGGCTCGTATTTTTTTAGTTTTTTGTATTCCCAATGTCTTACGAATTTTTGCAACAAACTTGTTGATTCCCTATACGAACGATATTGATAAATTGTTCTGCAATCTTCTGCCATTAATATTTTGGGAATTCTTAATTCTTTTATATACTCTGCTGTTCGCATAAAAAAAGCAATTGCAACATCAAAATTTCTCTCAGGTTGCAATTCTTCTACTGTTTTTTTGAAAATATTTGAATAATAATAATCTATTTCGAGTGGGCTTTTCGTTACGAGCTTCAGACCTGCTTTCAAACCTGCCGAAACAGGGTCGAGCGGAATTACAATTACTTTAACACCTAATTTCCCTATTTCATTTATATAACTTTTAGGTAAATCTGCACCTTGATGAAATGTTACCAAAGTAACATCGTGATGTTTGCCCAGATATTTCAAAATATAATAAGGCTTTAATCTATCGCCTCCAATCAATGGATATGGAAATCTTGCTGTTAAAAATAAAACTCGTAAACGTTTATTCATATTACTTTTCTATCGTTTAACATAACTAATAATTTTCGGGCAGCTCTCTGCCGGTTAGTTTCATTATCGCAGCAGCGATAGACGGAAAGGAATCAGAGTAGCAATATATTATATTTTCACACTCCAACTCTTTTGCAAAATATGGATAACCGAAAATAATCACATATTTTTTTCTTCCATTCGATATTTTTTCTATTATGTTGTTAATTTTATCAGATATTTCAATACTTCCCTGATAGGCTCTTCCCTTTGAAAAAATTGCAAAAATCAAAAACTCTGCATTTTCAATGTTCTCTACTAATTTTTGAGTATCTTCATCTGAAATATTTGTGTCTAAATAACCGTAGTCGCAATCATTTTCTGTTGCCTGCGCAAGCAACGTAAAAAATCTTGATGCCGCTTGCATATCATAATCGTTCTGAATAATTGAAAATGCCGCATATTGTTTGCTACTATCTATTGGCAATTCACTTTCAGCTATATCTGTTTTTATAGATTTTATTGCTACTCTCAAGGCAAGATTTGTATGTTTCATCCACGTATTCAGTTTTGTTTCATTCTTTGCAAAACTTGGAATAAGCCCGCAAAATCTTTTTAATGAATGTATTTTACGAACTGAACTGATTATGTGTTCCCGCAATTCTTCAGATTTTCCTATTGCTTGCTCGACAATCCTAATTGCACCAACCGGATTTTCAGGCATCAATAAAATATCATTTCCGGCCGATAGAGCTTGCAACAATAATTCACTTACTGAGTACTTCTGTGATACTGATTTCATATCAAGTGCATCAGTGAGAATAACTCCGTCATATCCAAGCTTTTCCCTGATATGTAACTTGATGACTTTTTCAGATAATGACGCTGGTTTGCTTTCATCAATCGATTTTACAAGCAAATGTCCAACCATAATAGACTTTACTTTGCTTTCAATAGCAGCCCGGAATGGAATTATTTCGTTTTCATATAATTCACTTAAACTACAATCAATTATTGGTAATTCTATATGTGAATCAACCGAAGTGTTCCCGTGTCCGGGAAAATGTTTAGCAGTTGCCGCAACATTTTCTCCTTGCGTTCCTTTGATATATGCCAAAATATGCTTAGAAACTATTTCATTTGTTGGACCAAACGATCGTATATTTATTATTGGATTTTTTGGATTGGAGTTTATATCGCAAACTGGAGCC
>CALGXJ010000153.1 GCA_937936035.1 Eximiradius proteiniborus | reverse complement strand
TATTCAATCGGTAAGCGAATTTCAATAGTATTAATTTTTATTCCATCGATTTCCATTTTTCTTTGTTTGCTTTTCAACGTTTGATATTAGTAATCTTATATTGTCTGCACCAAAAATTTCGCATAATAAATCAATATTTTTCGTGCTGACAGAAAAATTTTGATTAAATGCTATATAATTTTTCTTTGATTCACCATTTTTTATAAAAAATTGTATCTTAGTCTCTTTGTCAGATTTTTCAAGCTTATCTGCCATCTCTTCTATTTCCTTTTCAGTAATATTTTCGACATCAATCCATATTTTGAAGCCTTCTACATATTTCTGGGAAAATTCTTCAATACTGTATGCCTGGTCGGCTACAATTTCAATAAATTCTCCGCTAAACGAAGAGTTACCTACAACTACCAATAGTTTGTCTTTTTCAATAACATTCTGATACTGACTATAAGCATCGCTCCAAAAAATCACCCTCAATTTGCTGGTGAAATCTTCCAAAGTAATAAAGCCAACTGTATTTTTATTCTTATCCAACCTTGTCCTGATTTCAGAAACAAGTCCCATAACACGCAAATAATCTCCGATTTGAGGATTATCTACGCTAGAAAAATTAAAATTATTCACAGACTTCAATATTATTTCATACTCTTGTAGTGGATGTCCTGAGATATAAAAATTCAGGTATTCTTTTTCTTTTTCTAATTTTTTGTTTTGATCCCATTCTTCCACATTCAATAGTTTTGGCATCTTGGGTTCGGCATCGCTCTGACCACCGAACAAACTATCTGTTGCCTCTACTTTGTAGTTTTGGTAAGCCTTTGCATAATCTAAAGCAGTTTCAATGGCTTCAAATAAGGAAGCCCTGCTATTCGGATGAATCTTATCAAAAGCACCAGCACAAATTAGTGCTTCAATAGTTCTTCGATTTATTAGCGAAGTATCAACGCGCCGCACAAAATCAAAAAACGATGTGAAATCTCCATCCCTTCTTGCTTGAACAATGTTGTCCACTGCTGGAATTCCGACATTTTTTATTGCTGCAAGTCCAAAATAAATCACATTTCCTCTCGCGATAAAATTTGTTGCAGACTGGTTTATATCTGGAGGTAATACTTTTATATTAAATTTTTTTGCTTCATCAATTAATTCAACAATTTTATCCTGATTATTTATTTCATTTGTCATATTCGCAGCTAAAAATTCAGCTGGATAATGCGTTTTTAACCAGGCTGTTTGGAACGCAAGATAGGAATAAGCAAGCGAATGTGATTTATTAAAACCATAATTTGCAAATTTTTCAATTAAATCAAATATCTCTTGAGCCAATTTTTCATTTATACCATTATTCTTTGCTCCTTCAATAAATAATGGCTTCATTTTATCCATCTCTGATTTTTTCTTTTTCCCCATAGCTCTTCGCAAAATATCTGCCTGACCAAGCGAAAAACCTGCAATTTTTTGAACAAGCTGCATCACTTGCTCCTGATAAACGATTATCCCATATGTATTTTTCAGTGATTCTTCCATATATGGGTGCAGATATTCTATTGGTTTCCGTCCAAACTTTCTATCAATAAACTCGGGAATATTTTCCATTGGTCCTGGTCGATACAAAGCATTCATCGCTGTAAGTTCTTCTAAATTCTGTGGCTTTAATTTCCTCAGATAATCCTGCATACCGTATGATTCAAACTGAAACACTGCAAGTGTATGTCCCTCACTTATCAAATTATATGTCTCAGGGTCATCAAAATCAATTTTGTCAATATCAATATCTCTTCCGTAATTTTCCTTTATCATATTTAGTGTATTTTCAATTACAGAAAGTGTCTTTAACCCCAAAAAGTCCATTTTGACAAGTCCAGCTGATTCCAATTCAGCCATAGAATATTGTGTAACCACGTCATTCGAATCTTTATCACTTTTAGCTGGGGGAACAACTGGAACAAAATCAGTAATTTCACCCGGGGCAATCACAACTCCTGCTGCGTGTGTTGATACGGCTCTATTCCGATTTTCAAGCATTTTGGAATATTCAATCAGTTCTTGGAGCTTTTCATCTTTCGTTTCTTTCAGCCATTTCAGGTCAGGGAGCTCTATCGCATCAACTATTGGCAGTACCTTTCCCAGAATAACTGGTATTTTTGAAGTGATTTCTTTAACCGTGTTCAGCGGTATGCTCAAAACCCTTGCTACATCAGTCAAAACAGCACGGCTCGATAATTTACTGAATGTAATGATTTGTGCAACTGCATTTGCACCATATTTTTCCTTAACGTAGTCAATTACTTTGTATCTCTTGTCGTCTGCAAAATCAATATCAATATCAGGCATCGAAATTCTATCCGGATTTAAAAATCTTTCGAAAAGCAGATTATATTTAAGCGGGTCAACGTTTGTTATATCAAGTGCATATGCAACAATGCTACCGGCTGCTGAACCTCTGCCCGGCCCCACTCTCACACCGCGTTCCTTTGCTGCTCTGATAAAGTCCCATACAATTAAAAAATATCCTGGAAACTTCATATTTTTAATTACTTCCAGTTCATATTCTGCTCTTTGAATGATTTCTTCTGTTACTATCTTATATTTTTTCTTTAACCCTTCTAAAACAAGTTCCCGTAAATAATCATCTAATGTTTCTGCTTTAGAATGAACCGGAATAGGAAATTCCGGCATATACAATGTTTTTAAATCAAGCTGGCAATTGCATTTTTCTGCAATTTCAAGAGTTGAAGCGATTGCTTCGGGAAAATCTTTAAATATTTCCACCATCTGTGCAGAAGTCTTAAAGTGAAATTCAGGCGTTCTATACCTTAGTTTTTTATAATCTACTGCTTCGCTACCTGATGCATCTCTTATATGCAATAAAATATTATGGGCAATTGCTTCTTCCTGCTTCATATAATGAATATCATTTGTAGCAACAAGATTTATACCAAGTTCCTTAGCTAATTTAGGCATATCACGAAGCACAATTTTGTCTTCATCATAAAAATGATTCTGAATTTCTAAATAAAAATCATCTCCAAATAATTCTTTGTAGTACTTTGCTTCTGCTTTTGCGGTTTCGTAATCTCCTTTTAGCAAATGCGATGATACCACTCCTCCAAGACAAGCAGAAGTGCAGATAAGCCCCTTGCTGTATTTCTCGAGCACTTCTCTGTCAATTCTTGGACGGTAATAAAAACCTTCCAAGTGTCCTATCGAAGTCAATTTAATTAGATTTTTGTATCCTGTTAAATCTTTTGCTAACAACAAGAGATGATAATAATTCTTCCTTTTTGTATCTGCTCTCAGCGAGGTTTTGTCGAAACGTGAACCACTTGCTATATATGCTTCAAAACCAATAATTGGTTTAATCTGATATTCTTCACCGTTATCTTTTAAACTTTTATTTACATTTAGCACTTCCTGATAAAATTCAATTGTACCATACATTACTCCGTGGTCAGTCAATGCTATTGCCGGCTGCCTATCCTCAACAGCCGCAGCAACTAATTCTTTTATCGTAGGTAGAGCATCTAATATTGAATAATGGCTATGATTATGCAAATGAACAAACTGAGGCATTTTTTACCCATAAATTCATAATGATACCTGACAAATATAACGAATATTAAAAATCCAATTATGATAGATTTTCAAATGTGGAAAATTTTATTTGATAATGATTTATTGATATTAATATCTCGATAAATATTGCGGAAATATTAAAATTTATTCATAAAAATTTGTAAGTCCTTGTATTTGTTAGTATTCTTGAGAATAGAGAATTATCGATAAATTTGTATCAAAAAGTTGTATAAGTAAGATATATTTTATAGTTTTGTATCATTAAAATCGTTTTTACAAAAAACTAATAATGAGTATGGCAACAGTAAAAGAAAAAATCGAAGAGCTTAAGAAAAAAGAAGCAGAAATCCTTCTTGGTGGAGGTATCGACAAAATCGAAGCTCAGCACAATGCAGGTAAATTGCTTGCACGCGAGAGACTTCATCTTTTATTTGATAATGGATTTTATGATGAAATTAACAAGTTCGTAGAGCATTCCGGCGACGCTTTTGGAATGGCAGGTAAAAAGTTGCCGGGTGATGGTGTAGTTACTGCTATGGGTGCAATCAATGGTCGCCTTGCTTATGCTTCATCCCAAGATTTTACTGTTATGGGTGGTAGTGTAGGTGGACGCCATGCCTGGAAAATTTGCGAAGTTATGCTCAAAGCATTAAAAAATGGTGTTCCATATATTGCCTTCAACGATAGTGGTGGAGCTCGTATTCAGGAACCTATCAATTCACTTCGTGGCTATGGTGAAATTTTCTATCACAATGTTTTATTGTCAGGCGTTGTTCCTCAGATTGCAATAATTGCTGGTCCTTGTGCAGGTGGTGCTGCATATTCTCCTGCTTTAATGGACTTTATAATAATGGTTCAAGGCATCGGTAAATTGTTTATTGCTGGTCCCAATGTTGTAAAAGAAGCTACCGGTGTTGCGATTTCTGCCGAAGAACTTGGCGGTGCTATGGCTCAGGCAAGCCATAGTGGTAATGTCCACTTTGTTGCTCAGAACGATGCCGAAGCTATTGATATTTGTAAAAGATTGCTTTCATATATGCCTCAGAACAATACCGAAAATCCTCCTTCTTATGGAGACGGGACAATTCAGATTATAGAAGACCCATACCTCAATGAAATTGTTCCGGACGATCATCGCGAAGCTTATGATATGATGGAAATCCTTCTACGTGTATTCGATCCCGGCAGCATAATGGAAGTGCAGGAACACTTTGCTAAAAATATGATTGTTGCCTTTGCTCGTCTAAACGGTAATGTTGTAGGTATTGTTGCTAACCAACCAAAAGAAAAATTTGGCTGTATAGATATCGATGCTTCAGATAAAGCTTCTCGCTTTATTCGTTTCTGCAATGCCTTTAATATTCCTCTCATCTCTTTTGTTGATGTTCCGGGATTCTTGCCCGGTGTTGAACAAGAATTTGGCGGTATTATACGCCACGGTGCCAAAATGCTCTTTTCTTTCTCTGCTGCAACTGTGCCAAAAGTTACCGTTATTGTTCGTAAAGCTTATGGTGGTGCTTACCTTGCAATGAGCGCTAAAAGTTTGGGTGCCGACCGTGTGGCTGCTTGGCCAACTGCTGAAATTGCAGTTATGGGCGCCGAAGGTGCCGTTTCTGTTCTTTTCAAAGATGAAATTAAAAATGCTCCCGATCCAAAAGCTAAACGCAAAGAGCTTATTGAACAATACAGGCTTCAGTTCGCTTCGCCTTATCCAGCCGCTGAATCTGGTTTGGTCGATGCTGTTATTGAACCTATGAAAACAAGACAATATCTCTCTATTGCTCTCGAATCCTTGAAAAACAAGAGAGATTTACGTCCACAAAAGAAACACGGACTTATTCCTTTATAATAGGAGTTCTTATGCTCGATAAATTAATTGAACAAGCAGCTTTAGTGCTTGTGATTGTTCCTCAAAACCCTAATAGCAAAGAAGTTATTGCTGCGCTTACTTCGTCGCTAAATACATCCAAGCAAGGGAATAGTGCAGACAATGAGCAAACTAATTCCATCGACAAAGAAACTG
>CALGXJ010000152.1 GCA_937936035.1 Eximiradius proteiniborus | reverse complement strand
ACAAATTCAATTTCCTTAATATTAATTTCTTCTTTGATAATATCGGCAACGGCCTGAATATCACGGCGTTCCTGAGGACTATCGACAGGCAAAAGGATGCGGCGCAACGGCTGACGAACGCGGATTTTTGATTTTTCGCGAAGGAAACGAGCGAGAGAAACGATTTGCTGTGCTTTTGCCATACGGTTTTCGAGTGCAATGTCGATTTTGTCGTACTCAACCTCAGGAATACGGCATAAGTGAACAGATTCGGGATCGTTTGCGAAACGCAGAAACTGATAAATTTGTTCCGACAAGAAAGGTGCAGCAGGAGCCATAAGCTGAACAACAGTTTTCAAAACATAGCGAAGAGTTTGGTATGCAGCAATTTTTTCTTCATCTTTTTCACCTTTCCAGAATCGGCGACGGTTGCGGCGAATGTACCAGTTAGAAAGTTCATAAATTGTAAATTCCTGTATAGCACGCATTGCTTTTGTAACTTCGTATTCGTTCATAAAATAAACGAAATCGTTAATCAGAGAATTAGTGCGGGAGATAATCCATCTATCAATTTCAGGTTTTTGAGTGTGCGGAATTTCGGGTTCACTACCATCGAAACCATCGATATTAGCATAAAGAGCAAAGAACGCATAAGTATTCGTGAGCGAACGGAAAAAGTCCGAAATAACAGTTTTGACAATATCTTCTTCGTTGAACAGAGTTGCTTTCCAAGGTGGATTATTGACAAATAAATACCAACGGACAGCGTCGGCACCGAGTCTATCCATAATATCGAACGGATCGATAACATTTCCTTTGGACTTGGACATTTTAACGCCGTGTTTGTCGAGGATAAGCTCATTGACAATGATGTTTTTGAAAGCAGGACTATCGAACAGTGCAGTGGCAATATTATGAAGGGTGTAGAACCACCCGCGGGTTTGGTCGATACCTTCGGCGATAAAGTCTGCAGGGAACTGACTACGGAAAAGCTCCTGATTTTCGAAAGGATAATGGAACTGAGCAAATGGCATAGCACCACTATCGAACCACACGTCAATAACTTCGTGAACACGGCGATATTTATTTCCGTTGCGGACAAAAACAATCTTATCGACAAATGGTCTGTGCAAGTCAATTTCAAGGTTAGTTTCCTTTAGAGGAGTAAGACTTCCGTCTTCATTCTCGTAGTAACCTTCTAAAAGTTCAGCAATTGAGCCGACAGCGAACACATCATCTTTATTGTTTTCGTTCACCCACAATGGAAGTGGAGTGCCCCAGTAGCGGTCGCGAGACAGGTTCCAGTCTTTAACTTCTTCGAGCCAATTGCCGAAGCGCCCTTCCCCGATTTCTTTTGGCTGCCAGTTAATTTGTTTGTTAAGTTCAATCATTCTATCTTTGTATTGAGGAGATTTAATGAACCAGCTTTCGCGAGCATAATATATAATTGGATTACCTGTACGCCAGCAATGTGGATAGCTATGCAGATAATCGTTAGTAGCGCGATAAATTTTACCGGCATATTTGAGGGCGACAATAATATCTTTATCTGCACCTTCTTCGGTGTGTCCGTCGTAAACAAGAGTTTTAACAGCTCGACCGGCAAACTCGCCCATATCATCGGTAAAGTGTCCGTCAAGAGTAACAGGTTGAACAAATGGGATACGGAATTTACGGCTCATTTCGTAGTCGTCTTCGCCGAAAGCAGGAGCAATATGGACAATACCGGAACCATCTTCGGTGGAGACGAAATCGCCGGGAAGAACACTCAAAGCGTCAGGGTATTCCTCACTATTCCACTTGCAGTAAGGGAAAATTTGCTCGTATTTTGTTCCAAGAAAGTCGCGACCTTTGAATTCTTTAAGTATTTCATATTCACCATCGAGAGCCGACAGACGGGCTTTGGCAAGAACAAGTTCGTCTATGAGCTCGCCATCTTTGGTATTGCGTTTATTGCGAACGAGAACGTAAGCAATATCTTCGCCAACGGCAGTAGCAACATTGGCAAGAAGCGTCCAAGGCGTTGTTGTCCATACAAGTAATTGTTTTTCGACAAGCTCACTTATTGGAGAAGAAAGAATTTTTAATTTAATGTAGCAGTTTGGATCGCGAACTTCTTTGTAACCAAGAGAAAGCTCGTGCGAACTAAGTGGAGTTCCGATAGTGGGAGATTGTGGGACAACTTTGAAACCGCGATAGATGAGCCCTTTATCGAAGAAAGTTTTCAAAGCCCACCAGACTGACTCGACATAGTCATTAGTGCAAGTGATGTAAGCTTTGGAGAGATCGACCCAGTAGCCCATTCTTTCGGTGAGATAACCCCAACCTTCGTCCATTTCAATGTTTTTATAAACTAATTCTTTGCATTTAGCATTGAATTTGTCAATACCTAAAACTTCGATTTGAGATTTATCTTTAATACCGAGTTCTTTTTCGACAGCAATTTCCACTGGCAAGCCGTGGGTATCCCATCCAGCTTGGCGGCGAACATAGTAGCCTTGCATAGTTTTGAAACGGCAGATAGTATCTTTGATAGTGCGAGCCATCATATGATGAATGCCGGGCTTGCCATTTACAGTCGGTGGGCCTTCGTAGAAGCTATACACTTTGCTTTTGTCAGCATTTTCGAGTGTCTTTTCGAATATTTTGTGTTCTTTCCAAAATTTCAATATAGATTTTTCGATTTCGGGATACGAGATTTTTTCAGGTAATGAATTAAACATTTTTCTTCACGTATAAGTATTAAAACATACAAATATTTATATAAAACAAATTTCAATTTTACGACTTTTTTTTCAGATAACAAAATGAATAATAAAAAGAGAAAATAAATAAGAGAAACAATTGAAAAACAGAAAGTTATCAACATTCGAAAAAAAAATTTGATAATTAGAAACGATTTGTTATATTGCGTGTGAAAAAGTGGGATAAAGTGGTAAATAATCCCAAAAAAGAAATCAAATTGGTAGAAAATGGCATTCTTTAAAGGGCAAGAGACATACTCGATAGACAACAAAGGTCGGGTAAATATTCCAGCGAAGATGAGGAAATCGCTTTCGCCGGAAGCTAATGATACTTTTGCCATAACACGGGGATTGGATAAATGCATCACGGCATATCCGATTGATGAATGGAAAAAATACGAGGAAAAGTTTGCCAATTTGAATCAATACGATGAAAAGAACCGGTATTTTTTGAGGATGTTGTTGATGTGGAGCGAGGAAGTGGCACTTGATGCCCAGCAAAGAATAACTTTGCCGCGCAAACTGCTTGAATTTGCTGGTATAGAGAGCAAAGTGATGATAGTAGGGATGGGCGACCACATCGAATTCTGGAATCCTGATGAATTTGAAAACTACTTGAATAAATTCAACGAACCTTACGAGAAGGTTGCTGAACAAGTGTTCTCTGACAGTATGAAGTGAGACTGGCTGTGAAAAAAAAAAGCATAAGAAGCGGCAGAAGCCAATACGCACAGAGGCGGCAAGTTATGATTACCACTTGCCTGTGTTAGGCGAAAAGTCTGTCGAATTGCTAATAAACAGGCAGGACGGAATATATATAGACGGCACTCTTGGAGGCGGTGGGCACGCGGCGTTAATCCTTCGAAAGCTCGATTCTGGGGGGAATTTATGGGCTTTCGATAAAGATGAAAACTCTATCCGGCACTGCCGGATAAAATTTGAGGAAGAGTTAAACAAAAAGCCTCCAAGACTTGTGCTGTTCAATTGTGGCTTCGAAGAAGCCTTTGAGCAGCCCGCATTGGCGGGCAATTTCTCTGGTCTTCTGCTTGATTTAGGCGTTTCCTCGATGCAGCTGGACACCGACTCACGGGGGCTAAGCTACCGGGTTAATTCGAGCTTAGATATGAGGTTTGGTGGAAGCGGCATTTCGGCAGAAGACCTTCTCAATTCTTTGTCGGAAGAGCAAATCTATCACATTCTGCGAAACTATGGAGAAGAACCACGTTCGCGTGCTATTGCACGCACAATAGTTACCCGCAGAAAGCTCAGCCGAATACGCACTACATTCGAGCTTCGTGAAATTGTAGAAAGTTGTGTGCCGAAACCTCAACAAATCAGAACGCTTTCGCGTGTATTTCAAGCATTTCGGATTGCGGTGAACCGGGAGCTGGAAGTGCTTGAATATTCGCTTCGGGAGGCAATAAAAATGCTTTCACCGGGTGGACGTATTGTTGTGATTTCTTATCATTCGCTCGAAGATAGAATTGTAAAACACATTTTCAAAGAACACGCAATAAAAAAAGGCACAGTTGATGTATCAAACACTGTGCCAAAATTAAAACTTCTTACAACTAAACCAATTGTTCCTGATGATGAGGAAATTGGTATTAATCCTCGTTCGAGAAGTGCCAAACTGAGAGCTGCTGAAAAGGTTTAATACCTGTTTTGCATCCTTTGAGTTTTGATTATTATTTGTTCTTCGGAATTTTTATTTAATTGAAAATCAATTCTTAAAGTTTGCTTGCCTTCTAATTTATATTTGTGTGATGAGGACAAAATTTTGATATTTGTGAAGTCTCCGGAAATCAGTAAAACGATGTCTTCGGCGGTATTAGCCTGATTTGAAAAGGTATAACTGTAAGTTTCAATTTGATTGGTGCCATCGAAATCTACATTCTGAATTTCTTCGAGACCGTTAATATTAAAGGCTTTGGATAGTTTAAGAACTTCGGTATTGTTAATATTAATACCGTTAGTCGGTATTTCACCCACAAATTCAATATCTTCTTTGTTGATTGAATAAACTGAGAAAACACCTTTCGGGATAGTAAATCCCAAACCATTGTCTTTTGAGTTTACCAATTCAACTACATTAAAAATATCGACTTTGCCGCCGGTGTTCTGCCAAGGCTCGAAGCTTGAAAAAGCATACTTTTTCTTAAAGATTTTTACATTATCAGAACTTTTGTAAGATATTTTTTTGAATTGCTGGTTCAAAATTGAGAAATCATCTTTCAGGTCGTAAATGAAAAGACCGGACAATTCTTCTTCGGAAGTATTTGCAAGATTCATTTTTGCTGCTTGAGGAGAAAACCTCATTGATCCGAAATCTTGTGTTTCGGAAACATTAGTTAATCCGATTGGTTTGGGAACATCTCCATAAATAAGCTTCAAGTTTACATTTTTGAAATCTTTGCCGGAATTATTAAAAATCTGGAAGTCGGACGAAAGTGTGGCAGAATTTGTTTGGTCGTTGATAATCAAAAAATGCTGGGCATTCCAGTAAATATCGTTTATTTGATAATTAAGATTAATGTTTTGTGGACCTGATTTGATAGGTTCTATATCAAAAGAATATTTATTGTTCAAACTTACATTATCGGGTAGTTCTTTTATTTCTATATCATACTCGAGCAGGTTCGACAGAAGAACAATGGAATTGTCGGGCTTTTTGAGAATTAATCTTGGGTTATCATTCGGGAAGAAAGAAAGAATTTTGCCGTATAACTTTTCATTGCTGAATTTGTGGTAAACGGTAGCATCCTTGTTGATTGAATTTGACAGAATTTCGTTGAACAGCGATTTTCGAAAGAAGGAATAAGAATAGATATTTCCGTTTAGTTTAAGCATAAGAGAATTAGGAATAACACTTGATGGTAGGTTGTCGATTAGAAATTCCTGACGACCGTTTCTGAGATTGACATTAATAGTTTCCTCGACTACAGCAAAGCCGCTGTTATAAATTGTCAGCTTTGGAGATTGTGCAAAAAGCACATTGCAAGCGAAAAGGAACATAAGAAAAGAGCGCTTCATTAATCAGTTCTCTTTTTTAGAGTAATAGTTTTTGAGAGATTTATTTTTTAAATCGTATTGCCCTTCCAAATGGTTAGCTTTTGTTTTATCCCACAGAGCTGCACCATCAAGATAACCGGCACGTCCAATCATATGAGAAGAAACAGGAGAAGTCATAAATACAAAGATTACAATCAGGATAGAACGAGCGTAAACAGCAAGGTCGTGGAAAAAAACAGCCGTCCCGACGATAACCAGGCCTACCCCGAGAGTGCTGGCTTTGGTGGTAACGGAAACACGAGTGTAAAGGTCAGGCATTTTGACTAATCCGACAGCTGTAAGAAAAATAAAGATGCTACCGGAAACAATCAAAATACCGGCAATAATTTCGAGAACAATGTTCATTGTAAGTTCCTCCTTTCGAGATAGTAAGCAAAAGAAACAGTTCCAAGGAAGGAAATAAGAGCCAGAATAAGAGCAACATCGAGAGCCATTGTTTTTCTCATAAAAACACCGAAGGCAGCCATAAAGGCAATGCCAATGGAAGTCATAGTGTCGAGTGCCACAATACGGTCGGCAATATCAGGACCAACGATAAGCCGAAACAAAGAAATAAGCACAGAAATAATAATCAATGGCAGTGAAATATATAGGCAAATTTCGAGGAAACTCATCTCATAACCTCCAAAAGTTTTCTTTCGAGACCATTTTTTAAATCCTTGATAAAGGTATCGACATCATCAACATACATCGCGTGTATGTAAAGAGTTTTTTTGTCGTCGGAAACGTCTATGCTCCAGGTGCCGGGAGTCATAGTAATCATATTAGCGAACAAAGTAATTTCCAAGTCAGTTTTGCAGTCGAGAGGGATTGCCAGAATAGCCGGTTTCATAAAGTAGCCGGGAGTAGCAACATCGTAAGCAACTTTCAGGTTGGAAACGATAATTTCTTTGATAAAATAGAGAATGAACCAAATCACTTTGAAAAAGCGAGTAAAATATGGTGTCGGTTCAGTAGACTTGCGAGTAATAAAAAGAAACAGGAAGCCAAGGAAAAATCCCTCGAAAAAGGCAAAAAGATGCAAATTACCCTGAAGGAACATCCAGATAAAAGCGAACATAATATTAACCATCAATCTATTCATTGGGCACCTCCAAGAACAGCGTTAATATAAACAGAGGGGTTGAGAAGCTGATGTGCGGCTTCGTTAGCATAATCGAAGAAAGGCTCGGGATAAAGCCCGATAAATAAAGTAATTGCCGCAAGAAGAATAATAGGTGCAAACATCATAGCAATTTTAAATTTCGGCAGTTGGCGAAGCGTTTGCTGTTCGGCAGCATATTCGGCTTTTTGTTCTTTCCAGAAGACTTCATTCCAGATTTTAATCATAGAAAACAAAGTGAGTAAGCCAACAAACAAAGAGACAGCAAGAGCAAGGTATTCTGATTTTTCGACTGCAGCAACAGCTACTGTGTATTTTGCCCAGAAGCCGGAAAGCGGTGGTACTCCACCGAGAGAGAGGGCTGGAATTAAGAACAGCAAGCCTAGCAGAGGATATAATTTAAGCACACCACCGAGTTTTTTCAGGAGATAAGTGCCTTTAAGTTCACTGACAACGCCAGAAACAAAGAACAGGTTAGTTTTTACAATAATGTGGTGGAAAATATAGAACACACCGCCAGCGATACCGAGCGGAGTCATAAGCCCCAGCCCTAAAATCATATAACCAATCTGGCTAATTATGTGGAAAGACAGGATTCTGCGGAATTCCATCTGAGAGGCTGCTCCAAGCACACCGGAAAGCATAGTAAGCATTGCGATAATGATTATGATTGTGTGGGTGAAAGCAATATCAGTAACGAATATTAGAGTAAAGACACGGAAAAGAGCGTAAACACCGACTTTGGTAAGCATACCAGCAAAAATTGCAGATACAGCTGCCGGAGGAGTGTGATATGAAGCAGGCAACCAGAAAAACAGTGGGAATATGGCGGCTTTTATCCCGAAAGAAACCAAAAAGAACATAGCCATTACATTGATAATTCCTTTATTGGGAAGCATTGGGATTTTGCGGGCTAAATCTGCCATATTTAATCCGCCGGTAATGCCATACAGGATACCTACGCCAACAACGAAAAGAGATGATGAAAGCAAGTTGAGAATAACGTATTTTATTGCACCTTCTAATTGAGAGCGTTCGCCACCCAAAGCCACAAGCGAAAAAGACGAAATAAGCAATACTTCAAACCAGACGAACATATTGAACAAGTCGCCAGTCATAAAGGAGCCGTTAATACCCATAATCATTATTTGAAGCAAAGGATAGTAACCGAAATGCTCGCGGGTTTCGTCCATTGTGCCAAGCGAATAGAGAGCAGTAGCAAAGCCAATAATACCCGAAACAAGAATCATTGTCATTGTAAGCAGATCAGCTGTAAAGATTATGCCAAACGGAGCTTTCCAGGCACCAATGTAAAGACATTGAATTCCACTTGTTTTAATATACCAGGTAAGATATATAGCAAGGGCTAAAGTAACAGTTGAACCAATAACATTGATAATTCTCTGGATTGAACGATGCTGCCAGAAAAAGAGCATAATAATTCCGATAAACAGGGGAAACACAACCGGCATAGCTAAAATCGAGTTCATCTATTTGCCTCCCGGGATGTCTTCGTTGCACATAATGTCGGTAGAGTTCATTTTATCTAAGTCGTCGTCGCCAACTTTTTGAAAAGCTTTGCGGAAAAGAGCAATGGCAAAAGCCTGAGTGCCGAACCCGATGACAATAGCAGTTAAAATCAAAGCTTGCGGGAGTGGGTCTGCATAAGTGCCTTCGAGAGTGTTTGCATTCTCCGGAATAAAGGCAGCAAAACCTTTCGTAACGCGTGCAACCGAGAAGATAGTGAGATTCACTGCATTTCCCAGAAATACCATACCCAAAATAACTTTCACAAGGCTTCTTCGCAACATCAAGTAAAAGGCAGATGTAGCTAATATCCCAACAATTATTGCTAAAACAAATTCCATATATTTTACTCCTTATCTTCGAACAAAGTGAAAATAATGCTTAGAGTAACTCCTAGCACGGTGAAATAAACACCGGTATCGAAAACAGTTGGCGTTCCAAAGCTCCCGACAATTGGCAATTTATGTTCGTACCAAACACCTGTCATCAATGGTTTGCCAAAGAAGATCGGGAAAACAAGACTACTTGCGGCAAGGAACAATCCAAAAGCCAAAACTTTAATTGGCTGAGCACGAAATATAGTTTTGACTTTGTCGATACCGAAGCCAAGCAGGTAAAGCGAATATGCCGCTGAAGCAACAAGTCCGCCAACGAAGCCACCGCCGGGATGATTATGCCCGCGAAAGAGCAGAAATACAGAAAAAATCAGTAGCAATGGCAGCAAATACATTGTCATTGTTCTAAGAATAATCGACCTCATTGTTCTTCTCCTTGTTTTCTTAGACGGAGTAATGAATAGACACCAACAGCCGCAATTGAAAGCACAGTGATTTCGCCCATTGTATCAAATCCACGGAAATCAACAAGAATTACATTAACTATGTTTTTGCCGTGTCCGATTAAGTAGCTTGTTTGAGCAAAGTATTCGCTAAGACCGTTATCGTATTTGCCATAAGCACTTACAAAAATAATTATCATAGAAAACAATGAACCGAATGCCAAAGCAATTACCAAATCGCGAATTCTTGTTTTAAGTTTTGAATGAATGAAAAATCGAGGCAATTTATATAATACAAGAACAAACAAAATAACAGAAAGTGTTTCGATAGAGAGCTGGGTCATTGCAAGGTCCGGGGCACCATAGATAATGTAAATCAGAGAAATAAGTGCTCCAACAATGCCCATAGAAGCAATTGCTGAAAGTCGTCCTTGGGATAGAAGAGCAAAAACACTTGCAATTAAAACAGTTATGAGCATTGAAATATCGTAAATATCAATACCATTTAAGCTTCTTTCGATGGAAATAGCAATAGAATTGAGAATACTTTCGGAAGTATTGAAACCGAAAAATGAGCCACCAACTAATAAAATAAACAAAGCTAAAATAGTAAATATATAATAGCGAAGATGTCCATTTTGCAGGAATTTTGTTTGTATTTCAGCAAAATCTAATGTTCCATTAAAGATATAATCATACCATTTGGAAGGGAAGAAGTATTCCGGGATTCTGATTTTCTCAATAAAGGAAACAAGCGGCTTACGTTTAGCAATGAGCACAAGCCCGATGGCAATTGTGAGCAAGCTCAGCAGCAAAGGCAAGTTAAACCCGTGGAAAAGTGCGAGATGATGAGAAGCCAACGGGAAAATTGATTGTAAAGATTTGTTAGTAATTCCATCAACGGTGGAGCTTGCAAAAACGCCGAACACCAAACCCAACAGAGCAAGAGCAACGGGTCCGCTTGTCATTTGGAACGGAGCTTCGGCGACGTGTTCGGAAGGAGATTTGAATTCTCCGAAAAATGGCAAAATACCGCTATATGCCATAACTGCAAAAATATTTATAGCAGAAATCACAGTAATTGTAATAAACAAAGGACTGTAAACGCCGGACTGCAAAGTTGCTTCGTAAAGCATTTCTTTGCCGATAAAGCCAATAAAAGGAATAATTCCCATACCAGAGAGAGCTGCTAAAACGCCGATAATTGTTGTAATAGGCAAATATTTACGAAGTTCTCCGATATTACGAATGTCGCGGGTGCCGGTTTCGTGGTCGATAATCCCGGCAGTGAGAAACAGAGCACCTTTGTAGAGAGAATGAGCGAATAGATAAACTATCATTGCAGAAACGGCTTTCTCGCCTCCGAGTCCGATAAGCATAGTTAAAGTGCCGAGCACAGAGACTGTAGAATATGCAAGCAGACGTTTTAAATCGGTTTGTTTCAAAGCCATGGATGATGCCATAAGCATTGTCCAGCCTCCGAACCCACCAAGAAGCCACATCCATAAATCGGTTCCACCAAGAATTGGCAGGAACTTAATCATAAGAAAAACGCCGGCTTTGACCATTGTAGCAGAGTGCAGGTAAGCACTTACGGGAGTTGGAGCCTCCATTGCATTAGGCAACCAGAAATGGAATGGAAACTGAGCCGATTTTGTAAAAGTGCCAATCAAAAAAAGTATCAAAATCGAAGGATAAAGTAAATTGCTGATTATGTTGCTATGGGAATCGGACATCTGCGAAATTTCGTAAGTGCCGGTAATTTGCCCGAGCATAATAACACTTGCAAGAAGTGCCAAGCCACCACCAGCAGTAACAAGCAAGGACTGCAAGGCAGCGTAGCGTGAACGTTCCTGTTCGTGATTAAATCCAATCAGCAAAAATGAGCTGATAGAGGTAAGCTCCCAAAAAACGAAAAGAGCAAGTGTGTTGTCGCAAGTAACCACACCAAGCATAGAAGCCATAAAAATGCTTATGTAAATATAGAATGGGACAATCTTTTCGCTTTTTGCTAAATAAGCAGAAGCGTAAAGATACACTACAAAACCAATCCCACTGATGATAAGAGCAAATAAAAGATTTAGCCCGTCAATCAGGAAATTAAGATTGATTTTCAGGAATGGAATCCAGTAGAAAGTTGCATAGATTTTTTCGCCTGCCAGCACATTGGGGATAAATTGCAAATAGTAGATAAATAGCGAAAGCGGTAAAACCGAGAGCAATGCTCCTGCAACTTTCCTATTTAACTTGAAAATCAGCGGCACTATGCAGGCTACAATAAATCCTGATAATACAGCAAGAAACATCAAATTACTCCAAAATATTTATGTTATTTGTTATTTAGCATAAATAAAAATTAAAATTGCAATTCCAATAATTATTCTATAAAAAATAAAAATATATGTAGAATGCTTTTTTAAATATTTAATCAGAAAATCGATGGCAAAATATCCGCTAATAGCAGAAACAAGAGTTGCTACAAGAATGTGGAACCATTCGCCAGCAGAAACAAAAGATAATGCCTGATAAAACTGGAGCACACCGCTTGCAAAAATTGCAGGAATGCTCAGCAAAAAGGAAAATCTTGCAGCTGTTGCGCGATTCATTCCCAGAAACAGACCGGCAGTAATTGTTGTGCCCGAACGCGATGAACCGGGAATAAAAGCAATGCATTGAGCAAATCCTACCACAAGAGCATCCCAAAAGGTCAGATCTTTTTCTGATTTGTGAAGTTTCGCAATTTTCTCGGCAAGAAGTAAAATCAAAGCAAGCACAATAAGACTTATGGCAATAACTGTGAGACTTTTAGTAAAATCACCTTCGATAATCTTCTTCAAGGCAAGCCCAATTGTCATTATTGGCAAGCTGCCGATGATAACGAACCAGCCGAGTCGGCTGTTAAGGCTTTGACGAGAGAAAGCAAGACGGTTTTTCCCAAGGTTTTCCCGTAGAAATGCAGTTGGAATTTCATAAATTTCGCGGCGAAAATACCAGAGAACAGAAAAAAGAGTGCCGAGCTGGATAATTGCAATAAAAGCAGTCCATTGCTCGGGGTGGGAGTGGTCTATAGTTCCTAAAAGTTCGCCAAAAATTGTCAGATGAGCAGTAGAACTAATGGGGATAAATTCAGTAAGACCCTGTATCAATCCTAAGATAATAGCAACGAGTAAATTCATTATGAAAACTTATATTTAAACAATAATATTATTGAAACATAATGCACTAAAAAACAAATTAAAAAGAATTATTGAAATTTGGAAAAGTGATTAGTATTTTTTTCTTATTTTTGTAAATTATTTTGTTTTTTTAGGAGTTAAATAGATGATTCGGCTAAATGTAAATATCGACCATATTGCAACAATACGAAACGCACGTGGTGGGAATGAGCCTGATCCTGTTGTTGCAGCATCGTTGGCAGAGTTGGCAGGAGCAAGCGGAATAGTTTGTCATCTTCGGGAAGACCGTCGCCATATAAACGATAGAGACCTGAGACTTTTGCGGGAAGTTGTTCAGACGAAATTAGACCTAGAAATGGCAGCAAACGAAGAGATAATACAAATTGCGTTGCAAACACGTCCGGAATTAGTTACGATTGTTCCCGAAAAGCGTCAAGAACTCACGACCGAAGGCGGTTTGGATGTCGTTTCGCAGAGAGAAAAGCTTATATCGCTTTGCGAGAGAATGCACGAGCGTGGAATAGAGGTTAGCTTGTTTGTCGAACCAGAAGAGAAGCAAATCACTGCTGCAAAGGAAGTCGGTGCGGATATGGTCGAGCTACACACAGGAACTTATGCCAACGCGAAAACTCCCGAACGTTTCAAATTCGAATTAAACAGAATTATTAATGCTGCTGCTTTTGCCGGCAATCTTGAACTGAAAGTGGCTGCAGGTCACGGGCTAAACTACTATAATACAAAGCATATTTGTTATATTTACGAAATTGAGGAGTTAAGCATAGGTCATTCGATTATTTCGCGGGCTGCACTTGCGGGAATTGAACGGGCAGTGAAAGAAATGATTGAGCTTATCAATAATTCTACATTACACAGAAACATAGATATTTAGTATATGTGTGGAATAGCAGGGATATTCAATTACTCCGGACAGCAAAACGCTATAAGTCAAGAAATTTTAAAACAAATGTCTGATTGTATAGTTGAGCGGGGTCCTGATTCGGATGGCACTTATATTTCTGATGACAGATTGTGCGGGATGACCTTTCGCCGGCTGGCAATAGTGGATCTTTCCGCAAACGGCAATCAGCCAATGCATACTGCTGACGGGCTTTTCTCGATTGTGTTTAATGGTGAAATATATAATCATCTTGAAATACGCAAAGAATTAATTCAATTAGGTTTCAACTACCGTTCCAAAACTGACACTGAGACAATTCTGTATGGGTACAAGAGCTGGGGAAAAGATATTTTGCAAAAAATGCTCGGGATGTGGGCAATTGCTATTTATGATAAAGAAAGACAGGAACTGTTTTTAGCACGCGACAGAATCGGAATAAAGCCGTTATATTTTTACAAAAAGAACGGAATATTTCTTTTTGCTTCGGAAATCAAATCAATTCTTGCTCATCCACTTGCAGAGCAAGATTTTAATTTTGATGAACTGCCTAATTATTTAAATTATGGACTATCCTCCAACCGTGGCACTTTATTTAAAAATATATACAAAATACCTGCTGGACATTTTTTAATAATCAATAAAGATGGTGAGATTAAACAACAGAGGTATTGGAGCCCATTCAACAAGGAAAAGGAAATTGAATCAGAGCAATTAAGCGACGAGGAAATCCAGAAGCAATTGCTTGAATTATTGCGGCAGTCAATTGAAGCACGGATGATGAGCGATGTGCCGTTTGGAGTATTTCTTAGTGGCGGGATCGATTCAAGCATAAATGTTGCTTTGATGGCAGAGCTGATGAACCGTCCGGTTGATACGTTTACTGTCGGGTTCCGGCAACTCGAAAAGTATAATGAACTGCAATATGCAAGAAAAATTGCTGAAATTTTTAAGACGAACCATCGCGAAATATTAATTGATGAAAATGATGCAATAGGAGTACTGGAAAGGCTTGCCTATCGTGAGGACGAACCGAATGCAGATCCTGTGTGCATACCGCTGTATTTTTTGTCGCAACTGACCCGCCAGAGCGGCACAATTGTGGTGCAAGTAGGCGAAGGAAGCGACGAACAATTTGCAGGATATCCGTGGATTGTTCAGCATTACAATGTGTATGAAAAATACTGGAAGCATTACATTAAACTGCCTGAAACAATCAGAAAATCTGCGTATTATGCTGCCAAGCCTATATTGAGTGCAACAGGAAAAATTTTGGCACTTGATTATATACGGCGTGCTGCATATGGTGAGCAATTTTACTGGAGCGGTATGCCAATTTTTTCTACGTGCCATTTGCAAAGACTATTTGCACCGAACTTTGAACAATTAGTGTCGGAACCTGCCGAATATGCAGATTATTTGCATAGACAAGCTCTTGAACTTTTGCCAGATGCAGATTATTATCAGCGGATGGCATATCTGGAACTTACGCAACGGCTTGCTGAGCTTCTGCTTATGCGGGTTGATAAAGTTACAATGTCGCATAGTATCGAGGCACGGGTTCCGTTTTTAGACCATAGAATTGTGGAATTTTCTACTGCACTGAAAGCAAATCGAAAGATGCCAGACGGGAAAACAACTAAATACATTTTGAAAAAAGCAGTTGAAAGCATTTTGCCAAAAGATATTATTTACAGAAGGAAGCAAGGATTTGCCGCACCTGTAGAAGAATGGCTCCGTAAGGAATGGCACAAGTATGCCAAAAATGAAATTATTAACTCCCATTTCGTTCAAAATAGAATTTTCGATGGAAAATACGTCGAAAAGCTAATCGTAGAACATCATTCATATAAAGCTAACAACTCGAAACAAATTTTTGCACTTCTGATGTTATCACTTTGGTGGAAAAAGTTTTTTTAATTGTGGCATATTTATTGCACAAATAAAAAAACTTTTGAATTTCGACCAAAGTTGGTAATTTTGGAATGGGTAGTTATGATTAAGAAAACGAAAAAAATAATATTGCCATTGATATTGGCAGCAATTTTGTTTATTGGCTCTACTCAGGATAAAGCTAATAAAATTCCTGAGGTTGCATTACCAGACGAAGAAGAATTAGTCAAGCGTCCGCCTATTCCACTACTTTTTTCTCCCGTTAAAGATACCATTTACGTGCTGGGCGATGAATATATAGAAATTTGTTTGAAAACACAGACAGCAAAATTAGTGCAAAGAAACGGGAATAGTTTTGAGTATAAAATCAGCACGGGCAATCCATTTATTTCGCAGGGAATTGAAACGACGACGGGAGTGTTTACAGTTCAATCGAAATCTCCAAAAGCAATATCGAAGCAATTTAATAACGCTGAGCTATTCTGGTGGGTTGGCTTTAATGGCAACATTGGTTTTCACGGGCTTGCAGGAAATAGTTATTATCATCATTTAGGTGTGAGGTCATCTTCGCACGGGTGTGTGAGAATTAGCCGAGAAGACGGCAAAGATTTATACGAGAAGGTGCGGGTAGGAACACCTGTAATTGTTTATAAATATGAACCAGCAAGAATATTTGCTTTCGCTGATTTTGATGATTATGCCAGATCACCTTCTGCAATATTATTGGACGATGATGCAAGTATCAGAAGGTTTTTAAGCAATCGGCTTGATAATTTATATCAAGGGAAAGCCCATACAAGAAATAAAACACGTGTATTTATCGATGGTGCAACAAGATTGAGACAATTGAAAATATCGGAAGGTGATTTTGCAAAGGTATCAATTATTCAGGAAGTACCAATAGGAGATGTTCCTCTTTATATTGCTGAAAAAGACAAATTAAGAAGAAATGGAACATTATTTGTGCAAAAAAATAAGCAAAAAGAAGAGAGTTCAGAGAATAGTGATAAAAAATAAAAATTGCAAAAAAATTAATATTTCAAAAATCCCCGGCATAGAGCTGGGGATTTTTATTTTAGGATTTGATTATCATTTCGAGAGCCATTTGGTATTTTTCTAAAGTGCCGCTAATAATTTCTGGAGGCAGCGGCGGAGGAGGTGGCTGTTTGTTCCAGTTGGTGCTTTCCAACCAATCACGAAGGATTTGCTTATCAAAGTTTGTTTGAGGAACACCGGAAGCGTAGCTTTCCTTCAGCCAGAAGCGGGATGAATCCGGAGTGAGAGCTTCGTCAATAAGAATAATTTTGCCATCGATTATTCCAAATTCGAACTTAGTATCAGCAAGGATAATTCCACGCCCGGCAAGGTAATTTGCGGCAAATTTATATAAATCGATTGAAGATTGCTCAATGATACTGAAGACGCTATCTCCAAGAATACGCTTAGCAATTTCGGGAGAAATATTTTCGTCGTGTCCGGCTTCTGCTTTGGTGGAAGGAGTAAAAACAGGTTCGGGGAGTTGCTCGAATTCTCGAAGACCTGCCGGGAGAGGAATACCGCAGATAGTTTGGGATTTCAGATATTCTTTCCAGCCACTTCCTGCGATATAGCCACGGACAATACATTCGACAGGCAGAGGAGAACATTTTTTTACAATCATTGAACGATCATCCAAAACCTGTCTGTATTTTTTGCAAACATCGGGATAATCATCAACATTGGAAGATATGAAATGATTATCAATGATATGCTTAGTGTTTCTAAACCAGAATTCAGAAATTTTGTTAAGTATAATACCTTTGCCCGGGATAGGTTCCTGCATAATAACGTCGAAGGCAGATATACGGTCAGTTGCAACAAACAGAAGGCATTCGCCGAGGTCATAGACATCACGGACTTTACCCCGGCGAATGAGTGGAATATCCTGAAAGTTTGTTTGGAAAACGTTCATTTAGAGCATTCCTGCAATAACAAGAGAAACTACAGCCATCAACTTAATAAGGATATTGAGCGATGGACCTGAAGTATCTTTGAACGGGTCGCCAACAGTGTCTCCGGTAACGGCAGCTTTGTGTGGGTCTGAACCTTTGTAGTATCTCTTGCCATCGATTTCGACACCTTCTTCGAACATTTTTTTAGCATTGTCCCAAGCACCGCCAGCATTAGCCTGAAAGACAGCGAGGAGAACACCGACAACAGTAACCCCGGCAAGCAAACCGCCTAATGTTTCTGCACCAAAGGCAAATCCAACAAAAAGAGGAACAATAACAGCAAGGAGCCCCGGAGCAATCATTTCACGGATTGCGGCTTTAGTGGAAATAGCAACGCACTTTGTGTATTCAGCAGCATCCTGTGCTTGGTGCAAAGCATCCAAATCTTCCTTGCTCCAATCTTTTTTATCTTTGTCTCCATATTTTTTCATTAATTCAAGAGCTTTGACAAGAGATGGAATTTCAGTGAACTGGCGTCGAACTTCTTTTACCATACTCATAGCGGCGCGTCCAACTGCACCCATAGACAAAGCACTGAAAACGAACGGAAGCACACCACCGATAAATAATCCAGCCATAACATTAGCTTTGGAAATATCAATTGATTTAATATGAGCAGCAGTCATAAATGCACCGAAAAGTCCCAATGCAGTAAGAGCAGCGGAACCGATTGCAAAGCCTTTACCGATTGCCGCAGTAGAATTGCCGACAGCATCAAGTTTATCTGTGCGTGAGCGGACTTCTTTTTCGAGTTCGCTCATTTCAGCTATACCGCCGGAATTATCGGCAATAGGACCGTAGGCATCAACTGCGAGTTGGATACCGGTTGTTGCAAGCATACCAACAGCAGCAATAGCAATGCCATAAAGACCAGCATAATAGAACGAACCAATAATTGCGATAGCGATAAGAATTACAGGAATTGCAGTTGAAATCATACCTGTTCCAATTCCGGCAATAATGTTGGTAGCGTGTCCGGTTAAAGACTGCATAGCAATTTTGCGAACTGGTGGTTTGCCCAATCCAGTGTAATATTCAGTGATGAAGCCAATACCAACACCAGCGAGAAGCCCAACGATTGTAGCGAGGAAAACACCGAGAGAAGTAATGGTAAATACTTGATTATAAAGTGGGTCTTCGTAGAGCCATTGTTCGGGGAGAATCCAGTGAATAATCAAATAAGAAACAACAATCATCAGCACAGCTGCAATGCTTGTCCCGACATTAAGTGCAGCCTGAGGATTGCCACCTTCGCGAACTTTCACGAAAAATGTTCCGAGAATCGAGACTACAATACCGGCACCTGCAAGGAAAAGAGGCAGAACAACGGCTGAAAGCCCTTTGAACATTGTTGTTTGGAATTCAGGAACTGCAAAGAATGATGCACCAAGAACCATAGCAGCAATAATTGAGCCGACATAGGATTCGAACAAGTCTGCTCCCATACCGGCAACGTCGCCAACGTTGTCGCCAACGTTGTCTGCAATAGTAGCCGGATTAAGCGGATGGTCTTCCGGAATACCGGCTTCGACTTTGCCAACGAGGTCGGCACCGACGTCTGCCGCTTTTGTATAAATACCGCCACCCACTCTTGCGAAAAGAGCAATTGATGATGCACCAAAGGAAAATCCGGTTAATACATTTACAACTTTCAAAATAGCTTCGCTTGAACTTGCACCATCAAAAGTGCTGTTGTATAAAAGGAAAAGAATACTCAAACCAGTAACACCAAGACCGACAACACCCATACCCATAACAGAGCCGCCGTTGAAAGCAACACGCAAAGCACTGTTTAGCCCTGTGCGAGCGGCATTGGTAGTGCGAACGTTTGCTTTTGTTGCAACTCGCATACCGATAAAACCAGCCAGCCCAGAGCAAAATGCTCCAACGATGAAGGAAAGCCCAACAAGTGGATGTGTATTTGCGGTGTTTGCTCCCTGAATTGTAAGCAGAATTGCAACAAGAACGACAAAAATTGCAATCATCTGATATTCTGCTTTGATGAATGCCATAGCACCTTCTGCAATGGAGCGAGCGATTCGTTGCATCCTTTCGTTGCCGGGATCCTGATTGCTAATCCATTTTGCCCTGATGTAAGTGTAAAGCAAAGCAACAATACCGGATGCAGGGATTAAAAATAGTAGTGAATCCATCAAAAACCTCTTAAATTAGTTAATTTTAATTGTTTAGTGATGCATAGAAATATTTGTAATTTTGTTCAAAAATAATCACAAATAAGGTAAATAAAAAATAAAAAAACATTAATAATTAATGTCTGCAAGTAAATAGAACGAACCGACGACAATAAATGGTTCGTTTATTGATTTAGCAAATTCGAAGGCTTGCTGGGGATTTTGCAATACTTTATTTGGAATATCTAATGTTTTGGCGATTTGCTCAATAGAGCTTGCTGGCATCGCCCGCTTTGTAGATGGTTGAGTAATAATCAGCAAATTTGTAATATTCTTTATTATTTTCAGCATTTTATGTACATCTTTATCAGACATAGCACCGAAGACTATGTTGAATTTTTGATTTGGGAAGACCAATTGTGAAGTTTCCGCAAGTTTTTCGAAGGCAGCGGGATTATGCGCAGTATCCAGAATAATAACCGGAGATTTGGATAAAATCTGAAAGCGACTGGAAAGACCTGTATTTTCTATAACATTATTGACTCCATTGGAAATAGCTTTCTGCGAAACATTAAAATATAGATTTATCTTTTCTATTGCCAATATTGCCAGTGAGTGATTTATTGCCTGATGGTTGCCAAGAAGCGGAGAATTGATTAAGTAAGTGTTGGTATTAGTAGTCATTTGGTACTGCATTGTATAATCAGGATTCAATCCGATAATATTGGCAATTGCAGATTCTGACCGGATAAGCGGGCTATTTCGTTCAAAACAAATTTGCTCAAGCACTTTATAAGCGTTCGAAGGTAATTTGCCTAAAAGCGTGGGCGTATTTTGCTTGATTATGCCTCCTTTTTCGAAGGCAATTTGTTCGATAGTGCTACCTAAATAATCGGTGTGTTCGATAGCAATACTTGTAATAATGCTTAGAAGCGGCATTATTACGTTAGTTGCATCCAGACGCCCGCCTAATCCGGTTTCAATAACAGCAATATCGACGTTGTTGCGAGCAAAATAGTCGAAGGCGATAGCAGTAGTAATTTCAAAAAAAGTTGCATCAACGCTCTTCCCTATTTCCATATACTTTATTGCAAGCTGAATTAAATCTTCATCGGGAATAGTTTTGCCGTTTATTCGAACCCGTTCATTGAATTGTTTGATATGTGGTGAAGTGTAAAGAGCGGTGCGGTATCCTGCTTCTGCCAAAACTGAGGCAATAAGCGAAGCGGTTGAGCCTTTGCCGTTTGTTCCTGCAATATGAATAGATGGAAATTTTTTGTGTGGGTTGCCAGATTTTTCGAGTAGATAAGCAATTCTATCAAGTCCGGGATTTATGCCTTTACGTTCGAGCGAAAATAATTTTTCAAGTATTTTTTCTTTTGTATCAAACATTTCAGTTCTTATCATACAAATAAAAACATAAAAAAATCGTAAATAATTAATTACAATATTAATAACTATTTTGGAGATTTTATGTCTAATAATTCTTTGCAAGGTAAAACAATATTAGTTACAGGTGCAAGCAAAGGGATTGGAAAAAGCCTTGTTGGTGAGCTTTCGAGATATGACTGCCGAATAATAGCTACCGCAACGAAAATGGATAGTTTTTCAAATTATGAAATTGCAAGCGATAAAATTGTGTTCGAAGCATTTGATTTAAATCAAGAACACGAGATAATTGAAGGAATAGGTAGATTAAAATCAAAAAATTTAATACCTGATATAATAATAAATAACGCAGGCGTGGGAATTTTCAAGAACTTTGCAGATTTTTCGAGCAACGAGATAAACAAATTGATCAATGTAAATTTCAAGGCGCCGGTATTGATTTCAAAATCTTTTCTGCCGGCAATGCTTGAGAAGCAATTCGGAATGTTTGTAAACATCATTTCAGTTGCAGCAGTGGAGAGCTTTCACCGCTCATCACTTTATGGAGCTACAAAGGCAGCACTGCTGGAAACAATGAAAACTATCAGGAAAGAATATAGGTCGCAAGGCATTAAAGTGCTTAATATTTTGCCGGGAGCAACAAGGACGCCGATATGGTCGTCAAAAGTTGTTCAGCAATTTGGAGATAGAATGATGTCGCCTGATTCGCTTGCAAAAGTGATAGTTGCGAATTTAGCTCTTGCAATAGAGCAGGACATTATGCTAGAGGAACTTATAATTCGTCCGCATTATGGTGATTTGGGCTAAGACGATTTTAAATTATCAAATACTTGAAAATAGAGGGACTTACAAAAATGAAGGCATTAATTACTGGTGGTGCTGGATTTATTTTCTCGCGAGTTGCGAAATTTTGTCTGGATGCTGGATATGAAGTTGTAATTGTGGATAAGCTTACTTATGCTGGAGATTTGGCTCGAATAAATCAATTTTACGATAAAATTACTTTTTATCAAATTGATGTTTGCGATCAAAAAAGTATCTTTGAGATATTTGAGCTGGAAAAACCGCAAATAGTTATACATTCAGCCGCAGAAACACACGTTGATAGAAGTATATTAGACGGGAAGCCATTTTTGGAAAGCAATGTTATTGGAACTTATGTTTTGCTGGAGGCTGCTCGGCGTTATAATACAGAAAAATTCATTAATATTACTACTGACGAAGTGTATGGAGAGCTTGGTAGCGAAGGGCATTTCCAAGAAGCAAGCCCGCTACGACCGAATTCTCCGTATGCAGTAAGCAAAACTTCTGCCGATATGCTGGGACGCTCGTATTTGCGAACATATCAATTGCCAGTAATAACGGTTCGTCCGTCGAACAATTATGGTATGTTTCAGTATCCGGAGAAGCTCATTCCAGTAGTTTTTCTGAAAGCATATAATAATGAGAAAATACCTGTTTACGGCAAAGGAGAAAATGTGCGCGAGTGGTTATTTGTAGATGATACTGCCCGAGCAATGCTGAAAATTCTCGAGAATGGAAAAATCGGAGAAATTTATAATGTGGGCAGTTCCGAAGAGCGGCGTAATATTGATGTGGTAAGGCAAATATTGGAGATAATGGGCAAATCTGACGAACTAATCGAATTTGTGAAAGACCGTCCCGGTCACGATTTCCGTTATTCGCTTTCCTGCGATAAAATCAAACAAGAATTGGGGTGGCAAGCAGAAGTTGGTTTTGAGGAAGGTTTACGAAGAACAATTGAATGGTATTTTAACAATATTGATTGGCTGTTAAATAAAATTGAGCAATTAAGGAAATATTGGGAATTAGCTTACAAACAATGAAAAATATATCAAAGGCAAAATTTATTATCACGGGCGGTGCAGGGCAACTGGCTCGGGCATTTTGCACTTTGCTGGATAGAGCCAGTGCTGATTACGTTGCATTAGATATTGACAAGCTCGATATTACAAATATTGATGCATTAAGCAAGGTGTGCAAAGAATACAAGCCTGATTTTCTTATCAATTGTGCCGCTTATAATAACGTAGATGCTGCCCAGAGCGATTTCGAAACAGCGATGAAGGTAAATTTCACTGGTCCGAAGAATATTGCAACATTGAGTGTCGAATTAAAATTCAAGGCTATTCATTTTAGCACAGATTATGTATTCGGAGGACGTGAGCAATATATTCCATTTACAGAACGCGATGAGACTTCACCTCTGAATAAGTATGGAGTGTCGAAGCTCAAAGGCGAACAGATATTTTTAGAAATTTCACCGAAAAATCTTGTGTTTCGGGTGAGTTGGTTATACGGAGAAGGTCATCAGAACTTTATATTTAAATTGCTTCAATGGATCGAAACACGAAGAGAAATATTGATTGCAAATGACGAGATTTCTGTGCCCACGAGCACATATTTTGTGGCACAGAACGTTTTAGAGGCAATAGAAGCAAATGGGTTGTTTCACCTTGTGCCCGAAGGATATGTGTCAAGATATGATTATGCCAAATTTGTGTTGAATAAATTGAAAAAAGATGCTCAAATAAAGCCTATTTCAGCAGAATATTTCAAGTTGCCTGCCCGAAGACCCAATTTTTCGGCAATGGACAGTTCATTATTTTTCAATTTGCTTAGTTTGGAAAAGAAGCACTGGAGCGAATACTTAGAGGAATTTCTGGTTGAGAAAATATTTGAATAGTTTTTTGTAATAGTGTTTCTTTTTTTGCTTTTATCTGCAAATTTTTTGTCTCATTACAACCTCATTTCAACGTTGATTATTTTCCATTGATTTTAAATATAAGTGTAAGAAATTTGGGTTTCTACCAACTTCACCAAACCAATACAATTAAAAAAAATTAACCTGTTTTTTTATTACCATAAAAATAAAAATTAGCCGTTGTAACGATTATAAATTATCATAAACTAATGATTATCAGAGATTTTTATTGGAAAGAAATAATTTTTCTTGATTAAAAAATAAGATAATTGTAATTTATTTTTCAAAGAGACTTTGTGTAATCAAACAAGTTAGTAACAAATTTATAGGTTGAGATGAAAAAAGTTTTTCTTGACTACGTTTTGAAAGTTCGTCTACCGGTTACACTCTTTGTAATATTGGGTGCATTTGCAGTAACTTATTATGTGGCAAGACCAGAGCGGGATGGAATAGGCTATGAACCTGAACAGCCTATTGCGTTTTCGCATCGTTTGCATGCAGGGAATATGCAAATAGATTGTCAGTATTGCCACACAAGCGTTGAGAAATCGCGGCACGCAAGCATCCCGGCAGCGAACATTTGTATGAATTGCCACTCAGTGGCTCGGAAGGATAAACCTGAGATTGTGAAGCTCACAAAGTATTACGAGCAGAGCAAGCCCATTCCGTGGGAGCGAATCCACAAGGTGCCTCACTATGCTTATTTTAGCCATCAATCGCACGTAACACAAGGTATTCCTTGCCAATCCTGTCACGGAGCAGTCGAGAGTATGGATGTTTTGATGCAGGTGAATTCATTCACGATGGGAAGTTGCATAGAATGCCACAGAAATCCGAACAGCCGACTTCCAAAAGATTTCCCGAAAATGAAAAGTGGTCCTGTTCATTGTAACGCTTGCCACAGATAAGGAGGAAATATG
>CALGXJ010000151.1 GCA_937936035.1 Eximiradius proteiniborus | reverse complement strand
TGCGTAATATAATTCAGACAAAAGAAACAAACCGAAGCTTTCCTCACAAAGTCTTGCAAGCATACCTGAACGAAAGCAAGAAAAACAAAGCCGCTCCCCGCATATTAATGCGAGAGATTAGTACTGCAATTAAATCACTTGAACACGAAATAAGCCTTCTCGACGGCAAACTTATTGAGGCTGATTCATTTGCAATCTGGCAATACTACAATATTAAGGGTTTCCACGATGTTCGTATTCGAATATTAGCTGTTCCCGACTACCAGAAGAGACAAAATACATTGAATTTCCTTATTTCGGAAGGCAAACGCTACAAGCTCGATACACTTGTGATGCTCGGACTTGAACAATTAGCTCAAGATGTATTAAATAAAATTAACGTTCAACTCAGCAGGCTACCTAATAATGAATTTTACGACGAACAAGCGATTTTGGAGAGAATAAACACTCTCTACGAAATACTTTTAAACAATGGGTACTATTCAGCATCATACAAGCGACCGACAGTTAGTATTGACAAGCTTGCCAAGAAAGACAGCGTTACTGTGATATTTAACTTAGGACAAAGAATAATATTTGGGAATTTGTATTATATCGATTCTACGCGTGGACAGCACATAGTTACCCACGAAATGAAGCAACGCCAGTTTGAAATAAAAACCGGCGATTGGTATAGCCGTAGCAAAGTCAATACAACAATCGAAAATCTGCTATCTCTCGGAACTTTTGAATCAGTTGAAATTGATACTTGTAATAATCGCGACAGGGATTCTGTTGTTGATTTTTGTTTAAAAACAGTATACAGAAAACAAAAGGAATGGAGTTTAGCTCTATTTTCGAACCGCACACCAATGACAAACTTTAACGCAGGTATCGAGGGAAACGTAAGCCATAGAAATTTGTTCGGGAATGCTCAGAATGGTTCGTTTTATACAAGTTTTTCGTTCAAAGATGTTGGGAAGACACTACAAAACATAGATAATTTAGATTATGAGATGCTTTTAGGTGTCCGTTTTTTTCAACCGTTGCTTTGGATAGTAGACAATACGCGAGTTGCAGCTTCAACAAGTTTGAATTATTCAATTCGCAAAGTATATAATTTATTTCAGCTGAATACTTTGCAGTTCCCTATACGTTTTTCTCTTATATTGCCCAAAAAAACATTTTTTAATTCAGTAAGTATAGATTTCACTTTTGAACGTGAAAATCCGATAAATTACAATACCGCAATTGCGGAGGCATCGCGCCGGACAAGCAATCCGGAAGATTCCCTACGCGTCATTGAATCATTTTATTTATACAACAACCTGTACCAGTATCTAAATGAACCGGATTTTCATCTCTGGACTTCGAATACAATGGGTATAAATTTAATTAGCGACAAGAAGAACGATGTGTTCAATCCGAGCAAAGGTTCGTATACGTTAATAAATATTGATGGATGGAATATTTTTCTATCGCATCCATCAATATCGGGCATAGCAAGATATTTTCGTGTACATTTTCTCCATAGCCAGTATTTTTCGATAAGCGATAACTTGGTTTTTGCAGCAAAAGGGCGATTTGGAGCAATAAAATTGATGCAAGAAGCAAATGTTTATGTTCCAATCGAGCGACAATTCTTTGCAGGAGGAAGCAATAGCGTTCGCGGATGGAGTTCAAGAACACTACGTTACACTAAAATCACATCTCAAACTTTCGGTTCTAATAGGACTTATCAATATATGCAAAATTTTATTGGTAATGCAGGATTGCTCGAAGGAAGTTTAGAATTCAGATACAGGTTTCCATATTATCGATGGTTGAACGAATTCCTCGCCGAACATTTAAGTAATATAACATTTACAACATTTGCTGATTTTGGAAATGCTTTTGATTGGTTTGTAGGAGTGGAAGATTACAAATTGAAATTTTCAGATTATTTCTTGAAGCTTGCAGTTTCGGCAGGATTTGGAATTGGTTATATTACACCAATAGGTCCGTTCCGGCTTGATGTTGCAACTCCGTTGCACGACCCCACAGGAAGACGGGAAGCATTTTCCCGCACAGTGTATCACTTTGGCATAGGCTATGCTTTTTGATAATCGCCAGCGGCTTCCGAAGCTTGTCGCTTTCGCATACCAATCGCGGCAACCCAAATACTAATTTCGTAGAGCAAAAACAAAGGTGCGGCAAAAATCAGCTGGCTGATTGGGTCGGGCGTTGGAGTAATTATAGCAGCAATGATTAGAATAACAATAACTGAATGTCGCCAATATTTTCTTAGCATCTTTGGAGTAACAATACCAAACCGGGCGAGCACAAAACTAATCATCGGCATTTCAAACAGTATTCCGGCGGCGAGTAAAATCATTGTGAGAAAGCTAAAATATTCGTTGATGTCGATGATATTTTTTATTTTGTCGCTCCCGAAACTTGCAGCAAAAGCTAGCATCGAAGGTATCATCACGAAGTAAGAAAATGCCACACCAACGAAAAAGCAAAGCGATGTAAAAAAAGTAATCGTGGACACCCAACGTTTCTCGTGTTCGTACAAAGCCGGTTTGATAAAAGCCCAAAGCTGATATAACATAAACGGGAACGAAAAGATAATCCCGACAACAAGAATAACTTTAAAGTAAAGAAACGGTTGCCCAAAAGGTTTTAGATTTTGCAAATCGAGATTGGCGTTTGCCGCTGGCTTGAGCAGCACCAAATCCATAATATTGCCAATAAACACACCTGCGACCAGACAACCGATCAACAAGCCAACGACTGAATAGATTATTCGCCGCCTGAGCTCTTCGACATGGTCCCAAAAGCCCAATCCACTCTCTTCTTCTATACCATTTATTTGTTCGTTGCTCATATTCAAAAATTATTAAAATAAAATACAAAAATAAGTAAAAAATTTATTGATTTTTTGAAAATTTCTTGTTAAGTTTATTAGATAAGTATCAAGGGTTTTATGAAGAAAGTTATACCAATATTATTTATTATTGTGTTATTACTGTCAAGTTGCGGAGTAGTTGAAAACCCTGTGGAAGATATTACTACGGTTAAAATAAAAACTGAGACAAAATATAAAGTTAATCTATCCAATTTATCCGACAAACAAATTATTTATAAGAAAAATTACTCAATTGACCAGAATCTTATCAATTACACGGAATATTACACAAATGGCAGTGTGAAATCATACTCTGAATATCAATATGATAACGCAAAAACAACTGAAGAACAGAAAAGATTTGATGAGAACGGAAACTTAATTGGCATAGTGAGATTGGTTTCGGTAGTTGACGAAACCGGGAAAATAAAAGAAAAAACCCAGATTTCCGGCGACGGCAAAATCATCTCAAAAGAGACTTATTCTTACGATGCACGCGGAAACTTACTGCGAAAGGAAATTCAGAATTTTCAAGTTGGAGTTATTTTGCACTATGAATATTCTTATTTGTATAACAACGGAAGATTGATCGAACGAACAGTAAGCGAAAAAAATTCCAACGAAACCGTAATCACAAAAGAATCCCTGAATTACAAACAAGAAGAAAAAGCACTGCAAATAATCAATTACGGCAAGGACGGCTCGATCCAAAAAATAAGAACTTTCTATTATAACAAATACGGTCTTATTTCAATCGAGACAGTTGCTGATTTGAATGGGAATTTGCTCGAAAAATATCAATATAGTTATATTTACTATTAATACATAATAAAATATTATTAATAAATAAAAAGAGGTGCAGATGCACCTCATTTAGTATTTATCTGACAAATATTAAGACTTATTTTCTTCTTTTGCAGGTTTTGGTTTTTTAGTTTTCGAGGGAGAAAGAATAACAGAGAGATTTTTCCCTTCGAATTTCAAAGGAGAATCAACTTTTGCAATATCTGACATTTCTTCGATGAATTTTTCGAGAAGTTCTTTACCTATATCAATATGAGCAATTTCACGACCACGGAAAATAACGGAAGCTTTCACTTTGCTGCCTTCTTCAATAAAAGCGCGGGCGTGTTTGAGTTTAAAATTAAAGTCGTGCGAAGCGGTTCGTGATTTAAACCTAATTTCTTTCATCTGAGAAGCAGCGGAATTCTTTTTGATTTGCTTTTCTTTCTTTTGGAGTTCGTAAGAAAATTTTCCGTAATCGATTAATTTACAAACGGGAGGATTGGCTTGTGGGGCAATTTCTACTAAATCAATTTCACGTTCTTCGGCTAATTTGAGGGCATCTTTTACGGTCATTATTCCGAGCATACCACCATCGGTATCTACGACTCGTACCTCTTTGGCTGTGATTTCGTTGTTAATCCTGTGTTTTCTTTGTGCTTCTTTTGTTTCTCTTTGTTTCCCAATATTTGGGTTTCCAACAACAAATGCAGATTTCAAGCAGTTCCTTTAAATTTGTTAATAATACTTAAATTAATATTGCAAATATATTATTTGATAAGACGAAAATCAAACTAAAAATTTGAAAAAAAAAATTTTTTTATTATATTTATGTGAAATGCTAAATTGATTAGAGTTGATTTGCTTACTGCTTTACTTATAGGAATTTTTGTAGGTTTTCTGCTTGCAATGCCTCCGGGTCCCATAGGGGTGCTTTCCATTAAGATGGGACTGAACAGAAAAATACGCCCTGCAATGTATGTTGCTATTGGTTCAGGTGTTGCAGATTTCATAATTTGTTTTGTTGCAATTACAGCCGCAACGGCAGTAGTACAGGCATTGCACAGCTTTTTTGATTGTCATCCCATTTATTCAATTTTGTTTCAGTCGATATTAATAATTGCTTTTCTTGTGTATGGATTATATAGTTTGAAAAGCAAACCTCGGTCAGAGAGGCAAATCGAAGATACCGATTTGGAAGAGAAAAACGACTTTGTTCGCCATTTCAAGGAAAAGGGACCGTTTCTGTTAGGTTTTGGTTTGGCTATTGCGAACATTGCAAATCCAACTTTTTTGCCGTCCATTGGATATGTGGGCGTTCAGGTACAAAAGTTTGCATTGTTTGAAATCACAACATTCAACAACCTCTTGTATTCAATTGGTTTCGGTGTAGGCAATTTTATCTGGCTTTACACTCTATCGAACATTGTATTTAGGTTAAAAAGTAAATTTTCAGATAATCTAATCATAAGAGTAAAGCAATTTGCCGGGATAACCTTTATTAGTTTTGGTGGGATATTAGGCTGGCGGTTGCTGTTTTTTACCAAATGGTCTGAAGTATTAAGGCTGGTGATTGCTCCCATCTGATAGAATTTTTTCATAATCAACAAACAAATGCTTTTCTTTTATATAATTAATTAATTTGAAATACACAGGTGAATGCATAAGCAATTCAGCATTTCCGATAATAATCAGTTTTTCCTTTGCGCGGGTAATTGCAACATTTAGTTTGCGGTCTACAATTCTGCCATTAAACGAAGTTACATTAGAAATCAACTCAATATCGATTGGTCTATTGACAGCAAACGATATAATGATTGTGTGGCGTTCGGAACCCTGGAAGCGTTCAACTGTATCTACATCAATTATTGGAGATAATTCACCCAGATTTTTAAATATTTCGTTACCCTGCAAACGAAATGCAACAATTATTCCAATATCTGAGTTATCTACTTTGTTACCGAGTTTCCGAGCCATAGATTTTGCAATATTGGAAGCAATTTCAGCTTCAATATTGTTTACTTTGCTGGTGTGAGTTGTCGGAGTGTTTATGAAAATAATATCTGATGAGTTCAAAAAACCGAAATCATCGCAAAACTGCGGCTCAGTGAAATTGCTTTGAACAAACCGGGATAATTTCAACTTGTTTTCGTAGAACAGAAAATTGGCTAAATCCATTATAGGTTGTTTCATACGGGACTGGTAGGAAAGCATTCCGTAGAAGTCTTGCCAATTATTCTTTTGTGCAATTTTGAGTAAGCGTTCAAAATATGAAACGCTAAGATCGCACATTTCAATTTCAGCAAGTTCATCATCTTTGATTTTTGCAAGTCCATTTTGCAAAGGAACAACCGCCGGGAGTTGCTTTTCGTCGCCAATTAGCACAAATTTTTTCACCTGAGTAACTAATGCGTAAATATACACTTCCAAAATTTGGCTTGCTTCGTCGACAATTGCAACATCAAAATTCTTGATTTGGAACAGTTCGTTTGAAGTTAAGATAGACGAAATTGTGCTAACAAAAACACGACAGCTTTTAATTTTCAGAAACAAATTCGAAAAGCGCATCTTTTCAGACAAAGCAGCGATAGAATTTTCTTGAATTTCTGTTGATTCTTTGTTTCCAAGCCGTAAAAACGGGAAATCGGGTGATATTTTTTTCAGAGTAAGACATATTTCATCAACTGCACGATTGGTGTAAGCTACAAGCAGTATGTTCGAATTTGTGTTTTCGAAGTAATATTTCACTAAGTAACGGAGTAAATATGAGGTCTTCCCTACACCGGGAGGTCCCTGGACAAGGAAATAATCGCTTGCGGAAATGATTTTGTTGAGCAGCTCATTTTGTTCGTCAATAAGTTCTGGATAATGAATTGCAGGCAGCGAGTTTAATTGCGGTCTGGAAAGTCCCAGCAATAGATGGCGTTTTTGAACAGGACATCTTAGCAGTGAAAATACAGATGAATAAAGATAGCCCGAGATTGTATCGCTTTGCTCCTGTTCAATAATCCACTTATGATCGACATCGAAATTAAAATTTATTAGTTTATTAATTAGGCTAATGGTGATTTCCGAATTGGAGATTGACGAAACAATACCTTTTAACACCTGATTATTGTTGCCGGGCGATAATTCCTGATTTTGCTTTTTTAATAAGCACAGGTCGCCCTTTCGAATGACGTTAATTTTAGAATTAATGTTGTTTTGCAAAAAAGTAAGATGCATTTTAGTGAAATCAGATTTTTCAGGTAGAAGCGAGAGATTTGCAATGATTGTGCCTTTCTCGATTTTTTCTTCAACGGATTCGAGCCACTGAGAAGAAACGCTTGACGAGCTAAGGTCGTCGCCAATTTTGTTACGAAAACTCAATTTTGCGATAAATCCAATTGAATTAGCAATCAGCTTCTGTTCTAATTTTGAACTTGAATTGTAAAGCCGTCTATATAGCTCGAAATCAGCGCTAATGTAAGAAGGCAAATTCGAAGAATATTCTGCGTCTTGAAAAAAATTCCGAAGTTGATTTACTGGGTCGTCGGCTATTTTTTTCAAGAACACGGCAATTGCATTACGGCAGCGGATAATTTGCTGTTTGAGAAGCAAGCTATTTGGTACATTGCGAAGATGGTTCTGGGCTGCT
>CALGXJ010000150.1 GCA_937936035.1 Eximiradius proteiniborus | reverse complement strand
TCTGTTTCTTGGCGTGCTTATTTTTCTTTTGCTACAAGCAAAAAATTTCTTATAATCATTATCATCTCAGCTAATAAGAATCTAAAAAAACTACATTATTCCAATGTACTTTAAAATGATACAATAAATGAAAGTAGTAAGATGATCAGAAAACTATAAATTCATAAGTTTGCTTTCAAGCTCTTCCCATTCAGCGTACTTTTGATTGAGCTGTTCGCGGAAGTTATTGTATTGGTTACGCTTTTCGATTGATAGTTCTTTGTTGGAGAAGAAATCAGGGTCCGAAAAGAGCTGTTCGATTTCTGAAATTTGCTCTTCCAACAAAATAATTTGATGTTCACAATCGGCAATTAGTTTTTTGAGCTTGTTTTCTTGTCGTTGAAGTTCCTTTTTGCGAATTCTGTCTAATTGAGTTTGGGTTTGAATGTTTGTAGAGTTCTGAGTTAGAATAGTTTTCCTCTCAATCTCTTTTAAATTATCTACTTTAATTTTCAATAAGTAATCGTCAATGCTACCAAGATATTCTTTGATTGATTTATTTGCGAAATGATATGTCTTTTGAGTTAAATCTTTTAAGAAATCCCTATCGTGAGAAACGATAATAAGGCTACCGGAGTAATTCATCAATGCACTTTTGAGGATGTCTTTGGCGAGCATATCGAGATGATTTGTAGGTTCGTCCAAAATTAGAAAATTTATTGGTTCCAATAGTAGTTTTGCCAGAGCCAGACGTGATTTTTCGCCACCTGAAAGAACTTTGACCTTTTTATATACAGAATCACCACTGAAAAGAAATGCACCGAGCAAACTTCTAACCTTAGTTCGCATTTCACCAGTAGCTGCACTATCTACTATTTCGAACACAGTTGCATTCTCATCGAGCATCATTGAGCGATGTTGTGCATAATAGCCGGCACAAAGATTATTCCCAAAAATCAATTCGCCTTCGTAACTTTCAGTATTAGCCAGTATTTTAGAAAAAGTTGTTTTGCCCTCGCCATTTCTACCTACAAATGCAACTTTTTCGCCACGTTCGAGCACAAAATTCACATTTTCGAGAACAATTTTTTCACCATATTTTTTAGTGAGATTTTTTGCTTCAACTATCAAGCGAGATGACCTCGTTGGCTCAGGAAATCTAATGTCCAAAGTCGCATTATCTTCTTCTTCAATTTCGATAACTTCCATTTTTTCAAGCGATTTAATTTTAGATTGCACACGAGAAGCCAAAGTAGCTTTGGAACGAAAACGTTCAATAAAACGTTCAGTTTCTGCAATTTGCTTCTGTTGAGCTTTTGCAGCAGCAATTTGCTCTTCCCTTTGTTTTTTCCTCGCTTCGAGAAAATCAGAAAACTTTAAATCAAGATCAATTAATATACCTCGGGATAGTTCGAAAGTTCTGTTGGTAATATTATCTAAAAATGATTTATCGTGGGAAATGATAACTATTGCACCGTAGTAACCGGATAAAAACTCTTCGAGCCACTGAACAGAATCAATATCCAGATGGTTAGTAGGTTCGTCAAGAAGCATGCAGTTTGGTTTTGTGAGCAGAATTTTTGCAAGTTCTACTCGCATTTGCCATCCACCACTAAACGAAGATAGTGGTCTTTGCATATCGTGTTGAGAAAAGCCCAATCCAAGCAAAACTTTCTCGATTTCAGCATCTATTGAAAAAGCTCCTAGAATTTTAAGCCGTTCATTTGCTGCAGATAATTTTTCTATTTTCTTTATATATTCAACAGATTGGTGGTTTGAGTATTCAGCAATTTCAATTGTAAGAGCATCCACTAATTTTTCTAATTCCTGAATTTCAGTTAATGCGGATTTCGTTTCATCAAAGACTGACATTGAAGATTGAATATCCATTTCTTGCGGCAAATAGCCAATTCTATAATCATTAGGTTTAGAAACAGTTCCTTTCTCTGGTTCCTGTAATCCAGCAATAATTTTGAAAAGAGTGGATTTACCGGTTCCATTGCGACCAATCAACCCAATTTTATCAGTTGGACGAATAATAAAAGATACATTATCAAATAAATAATATCCATTAAATTGTATAGAAAGATTATTAACCTGCAACATTTTTAATGCAATTCCTCATAAGGCACATTCTTTCTACGAAAAACAAATGAAATTGGCGTTCCATCAAAATTGAAATTTTCGCGAACTATGCGTTCCATAAAACGTTTATAACTATCTGGCAATAAATGCGGATGATTTAAGAAAAATGCAAACACAGGCGGCTCTGTTCCAACTTGTGTAACATAGTTTATTCTCAAATCGAGCCCTTTTACTGCTGGTGGAGGCGTTTTTTCAAAGAATGGAAGCAAAGTAGCGTTAAGTTGAGATGTTTTAATTCGAGTTTTACGGCGAGCATCAATTTCCTTTGCTATTTCAATTATTTTAGTAATTCTCTGTTTGGTGAGAGCAGAAAGATATACAATTGGTACATAGTCGAAAGTTCGTAATTCATTTCGAATAATATTAGTAAATTCATCAGCTGTTTTATGATCTTTTTCTATAAGATCCCATTTATTTACAGCAATTATTATACCTTTACGAGCATCACTAACAAGGTTAATTATTTTCTTGTCTTGATCTTCCAGTCCACGGGTAGCATCAATAAGCACAACTCCTACATCACAACGTTCAATTGCGCGCATAGTGCGCATGGTGCTAAACATCTCAACATTTTCATGAATATGACTTCGTTTGCGAAGTCCTGCTGTATCGACCAAAACAATCTCTTCACCATAATATTTCACAACGGAATCAATAGAATCTCTCGTTGTTCCGGGAATATCAGTTACAATACTTCTGTCTTTCCCGAGTAAAGCATTTGAAAGGCTTGATTTACCAACATTCGGACGCCCTATCAATGCAATTTTAAGTCTGGTATCAGATTCTTCGATATTCTCATCTTGTAAGTTCTCAACAACTAAGTCAAGAAAATCACCTGTATTAAAACCACTTAATGCAGAAATAGCAAATGGTTCGCCCAGACCGAGAGAATAAAATTCATAACTATTTGCCATCTGGATAGAATTATCGCATTTATTGACAATAAGCACAACAGGCTTGTCAGAGCTTCTCAGAATATTTGCAATATCCATATCAAAAGAAGTAACACCATCACGTCCATCGCAAACAAACAAAATCACATCAGCTTCCTCAATAGCAATCATTGCTTGCTCGCGAACTGATCGCTCTATCACATCTTCACTTCCGGGAATAAATCCACCTGTATCGACAAGCATAAATTTTTTCCCATTCCATTCGGAATAGCCGTAAATTCTATCGCGAGTAACTCCGGGTGTATCTTCCACAATAGCTTGCCTTTCCCCAACAAGGCGGTTAAAAAGTGTAGATTTCCCTACATTTGGACGTCCAACAATTGCTACAAGGTTCATTTTTCCCTCTAATAATTAAATTAAATCGGGTTCAGTGTATAGAATGCAACCGAACCCGATTAATACATTAAAAATTAAAAGAATTATTTATTCTCTTTCATAAATTCTTCCATAAAACGCACTAATGCTTCGACCCACTCGATTGGACAAGCATTATATATTGAAGCACGCACACCACCAACACTTCTATGACCTTTCAAATTTGTCATATTGTGGCGCTTTTTAGCCTCTTCAATAAACTTAGCTTCTAACTCTGGTGTATTTAGATTAAATGTAACGTTCATCAGAGAGCGATCTTCTTTGTCAGTAACAGTCGGCTTGTAGAAGTCGCTATTTGAATCCATAAAATCATATAAAAGATTAGCTTTTTTGTAGTTATTTGCTTCTATTGCTTCAAGTCCTTGCTTTAAAATCCACTTGAATGTACGACCAACAACATAAACAGGGAAACAAGGAGGAGTATTGAACATCGAATTTTCTTTAACGTGAGTTTCATAATTAATCATTGTTGGAAGTTCTTTTCTGCCTTTTTCGAGCCAAGATTTTTTAATAACTACTAAAGTAACACCAGCCGGACCGATATTTTTTTGAGCACCAGCATAGATCAGGTTATATTTTGAAAAATCACGTTGAATAGCAAATAAGTCTGACGACATATCGGCAACAAGTGGTACATTGCCAGCATCTGGAATGTGATTTTCTTTATATTCAGTTCCATAAATAGTGTTATTTGTAGTAATATGTACATAGTCGGCGTCCTGCTCGACTTGGATATTTTTGGGAATATAATTGAAATTCTTATCTTCCGAGCTTGCAATAATATTAGTATTTCCAACAAACTTGGCTTCTTTAGCAGCTTTTTTTGCCCAAACACCAGTAAGTACATAATTAGCTTTGTTGATTAAAAAATTCGCAGGAACCATATAAAACTGCAAACTTGCACCACCACCGAGGAAAAGAACGCTATATTCTTCCTCTGACAAGTTCATAATCTTCAAACAATCTGCTTGAGCTTCTTTAATTACTGCCTCATATTCCTTAGAGCGATGGCTCATTTCCATAATAGACATACCTAAACCATTAAAGTCCAAAGCGGCTTGACTAGCTTCCTGCAAAACTTCATAAGGTAACACAGCTGGACCAGCACTAAAATTAAAAGCTCTATTCATAATTTTCTCCAATAAATGGTCAAAATATTTTCAAAATTAACATAAATAATTGGAATTTCATAACAATTTAAGATTGAATATTGTGAAATAATAATAGAAGAGAACAAATAATATAAAAAAACTACAATACAAAAATACATATTATAGTTTTGCAATATTAAAAAAGTACAGTTTTTAGTATTTCTCGAACAGATAAGGTTAAGCCAAACACAGTGGGAAACAAATCGGTGCTCGGAGAGGGACTCGAACCCTCACGGGCTATTCGCCCACAGGATTTTAAGTCCTGTGCGTCTACCTGTTCCGCCATCCGAGCACGTTTTTAGATTTCAAAAATAATAAGATTTTTTATTTTAACCAAATTATTTTATCAAATATTTGAAATCAAACTATTCCTTGAGCTTTAAATTCATCAATTTCTTCCTTCGAATAACCAATGCCTTGTAATATTTCGTAAGTATGCTGTGATAATGTTGGAGGTGGGGTTTTAACAAGGCCGGGAGTTTTCTCGAACTTAGAAGTTAAATTAAAAAGTTTCACCTTACCAATTCCTTGTAGTTCAACTTCTGCAAAAGTATTTCTATGCTCAATTTGCGGCTGACTTACAGCTTCGTCTAATTTCAAGATTTCACCTGATGGCACACCTGCTTGATTTAATTTTTCTACCCAAAATGCTGTAGTATTTAGAACTAATTTTTCTTCAAGAAGAGGAGTAAGAGCAAAACGATTTGCCTTACGAGCATCGCGTTCCTTAAATCTTGGGTCTTCTTTTAGTTCAGGAACACCAAGAATATCGGCTACAGCGTGCCATTGCTCTTGTTTATTTGCAGCGATGTTGATATAACCGTCTTTAGTTTTGAAAGTGCCAGATGGTGCTGCTGTAAAATTGTCATTACCAAGAAGCTGCGGATGCTGTCCTCCAAGCATAAGATTGGCAACAACCCATCCCATTAATGGCATAACCGAATCTAGCAAAGCAACATCGATAAACTGCCCCTCCCCTGTTCGTTCACGATGAAAAAGAGCTGCCATAACTGCAAAAGCCCCATTTATACCTCCGATTGTATCACAAACCGGGAAACCACAACGCAATGGATTGAGTTCCGGAGTTCCATTAATCGCCATTACACCGCTTAATCCCTGAATAATTTGGTCGTATGCAGGCTTGAATGCATCAGGACCAGTTTGCCCGAAACCAGAAATCGCAAGGTAAATTATCTTAGGATTAATTTCAGTAAGTATTTTGTATCCAATACCAAGTCTGTCCATAACTCCAGGACGAAAGTTTTCGACGACAACATCAGCTGTTTCAGCTAACTTCAAAAAAATTTCTTTTGCTTTTGGTTCTTTTAAATTCAGTGTAACTGACTTCTTATTTGCATTCTGAGCAATAAAGCTTGTTCCAAGAAGCTTGTTGTTGTAATCCGATACACATCCCAATTTACGTGCAAGATCCCCAGCATCGGGGTTTTCGATCTTAATTACTTCTGCACCTAATAATGCAAGATG
>CALGXJ010000149.1 GCA_937936035.1 Eximiradius proteiniborus | reverse complement strand
GCTGTAATTAATGCTTTTGAGCGGAAAAAATTCGGATTATATAATTTAGGTGGTGCTGATTTCCTGACAGAAGAAGATAAAGTGAACCTAATTAGCAAAGTATTCGCAATAAACGACGTCGATATTAATGCAGAAAATCCACCGGAAATAAAAAAACTCGGGCTTGTCAATCTCAAAGCACAAACTGATTTGAGAATTGATTTCACAAAATATGAAAATGCTTTGCTGGTTATAAAATACAACATGGATACAAATTTTAGAATTATGTCTATTTGATTTTGGAAAATTAATTATATGCTTAATTTAACAGTAGAAAGAGCAAAGGAAATAATTAAAAATATAGCTAATCGCAGAATCGCTGTAATAGGGGATGTGATGCTCGACAGATATTTCTGGGGAAGTGTATCGCGCATTTCGCCGGAAGCACCTGTGCCGGTTGTAGATCTGGAAAGCGAAACCTATCATCTCGGTGGAGCTGCAAATGTTGCTGCAAACTTGAAATCACTTGGAGCTTCGCCTTATCTATTTGGTGTAATTGGCTGCGATAAATTTGCAGATGTTTTTATTGATGTTTCAAAAAAAATCGGCATTGATCCTTCGGGATTATTTCAGGACAAGGATCGCCCTACCACACTCAAAACGCGTATTATAGGCAATAATCAGCAACTATTGCGTTTGGATCTGGAAAAGCGTTCTACAATCGATAAATCTGCAATCAATTTTATTATTAACAAACTAGAAGAAACAGACGATTTTGCGGCAATCATATTCGAGGACTACAACAAAGGGGCAATCACTGCTGAGCTTATTCATTCAGTAATAAATTTTGCAAAATCGAAATCAATACCTGTATTTGTAGACCCTAAATTTTCTAACTTCTTTGAATATATAGAAGTTACACTTTTCAAACCAAACAAACACGAAACAGAATTAGCACTTAATCTCGAAATTAAATCCGACGAGGCTCTCAACGAAGCCGGAAACTATCTTCTTGGAAAACTAAAAGCAGAAAATTTATTAATTACTCTTGGTTCAGAAGGTATGCGGCTTTTTAAAAGCAACGGCGAAATTAAATCAGTTCCGACGCGTGCCCGGAAAGTAGCCGACGTCTCCGGTGCAGGCGATACTGTGATAGCAACTCTTGCAGCTGCTTATTCTGCCGGGGCAACAATTGAAGAAGCCGCAACTATGGCTAATTTTGCCGCTGGTGTGGTGTGCGAGGAGCCGGGAATTGTGTCTGTTCAAATTGATAAATTAATAAATGCTGTAAAGATTTTTTCAGAATAATATGATAGTTGATAGAAAAGAAATTTCAGAGCTTTGTGAACAATTGCGAAATGAAGGCAAAAAGATTGTTTTCACAAATGGTTGCTTCGATATTATTCACTCCGGACACATTCATTATCTTATAGAGGCAAAGAAATTAGGTAATGTGCTGATTGTGGGGCTGAATACAGACGCTTCGGTGCGTCGGCTAAAGGGACAATCGCGACCAATAAACGTCGAGCAGGATAGGGCAGCGGTGCTAAATGCTTTGAAACCTGTTGATTACGTTGTTCTTTTCGACGAAGACACTCCAATTGAACTTATAAAGCAAGTGCGTCCTGATTTCCTTGTGAAAGGGGCAGACTACGAGCGTAAAAATATTGTAGGAGCCGATTTTGTGGAAAGCTACGGCGGACGAGTTGCTACTATTGAATTTGTGGAAGGCAAATCTACAACAAATATTATTAATAGAATGAAATCGAGCGATGAAAATTAATACATTATTGTTGATCTTGCTTGTATTTTCAGTTTCTTGCAAACAAGAACCAAAAGAAAATGTAAAATTTCAATACATTAATCAGTCAAATAGCTCAGAAACTGCTGACAGCACAATTTATTACACTGTTAAAATTATCCGTCAGTTTCCCCACAATCCGGAGTTCTACACACAAGGACTACTCTATTACAATGGATTTCTATACGAAAGCACTGGCGGGTATGGACATTCTGCACTTTATAAAATTGACCTTCAAAGCGGAAAAGTGCTTGCTAAAACGTCAATTCCAAACGACAAATTTGGGGAAGGAATTGCTCTATGGAAAGACAAGATTTATCAGCTCACGTGGCAGGAAAACACCTGCTATGTGTATGACGCAAAGTCGCTCAGATTAGAACGTGCTTTCCGATATAACGGCGAGGGCTGGGGACTTGCCTGCGATGGTGAAAAATTAATAATGTCCGACGGTTCTTTTGTGCTTAAATACATAAATCCGCAAGATTTTTCGAATATAAGCACCAAACAGGTGCACTATTTGAACGGGCGTCAGGTGTATAACATAAACGAGTTGGAGCTCGACGACCAGGGCTTTCTTTATGCAAATATCTGGCAGGAAGACAAAATTGTGAAAATAGACACAGCTTCGGGCAAAGCTGTTGGGATTATTGATATTTCTCCGTTGCGTAAAATTGTTGCTCGTGGAGGCACTCCTGAAGTATCTAACGGAATAGTTTTTATTCCAGGTAGCCGCACATTTATTCTCACAGGAAAATACTGGAATAGTTATTTCGAAGTTGAATTCATAGAAAAATAGATGATTATAACCTTTAATTTCTCTTTTAAATTTTCATTAATAAATAAGATATAAATTGGTATTCTGTCAAATAGGAATATTAGTAACATTCCTATTAATATTAATATAGCTTATTTATATCTATAATAATTATAATAATGTGTGTGGAAAAGTTAAAAAAAAATGCTTGACAAGCTATTAAAACTTTAAAATAATATGAATTAGAAATTTGCAAATTATTGTTGGTAATGTAGAAAACCTGCGAACTTATTAACAAAATATTCACAAAAAAATATAGTTGTGTGAAAAAAAAATACTTGGACTAAATAAATTGGTGGAAAAGTTCGTTTTATTAACATAAAAAAATGTAGATTGTTAAAAAAATGTTGATAATTTTATTAAAAAATGTGAGAAAAATTATAATAGGAAAGGAATAAAGAATTTATGAAAATAGCAATAGCATCGGACCACGCCGGGTATAATTATAAAAGAGAATTGTCAGTTTTTCTGAAAGAGTTGGAGCAGCAAGTGCTGGATTTTGGAACATTTTCGGAAGAATCAGTGGATTATCCCGATTTTGCTTTTCCTGCAGCGGAAGCTGTTGCAGGAAACATAGCAGATTTCGGAATATTAATTTGCGGAACAGGGATAGGAATGGCGATTACTGCAAACAAGATAGTAGGAATTCGCGCGGCAAACTGCACATCTGTAGAAATGGCAGAAATGGCACGACGTCATAATAATGCAAATGTGCTTACTCTTGGAGCAAGAATTACTGATTTGCCGCTTGCAAAGGAAATTGCAAAAACCTTTCTTTTTACAGAATTCGAAGGCGGCCGGCATATGATAAGAATTGAAAAAATTCATTCTATCACGGGTAATTAAATGGAAACGCGGATAATTTATGAGGATGCGGAAGTAAAAACAGTTGATATGCTGGTAATCGATGCCCATCCGGACGATGCCGAAATATCAGCTGGCGGAGCTATTGCAAAACTTACGGCAGCGGGAAAAAAAGTTGCAATAGTTGATTGCACACGCGGCGAAATGGGCACACGCGGCAATCCCGACCTTCGGTTGCAGGAATCGCTGGAAGCAACGAAAATTCTCAAAGTGTCGCACAGAATAAATTTTGGAATGATGGACGGCTTCATAGACGAAAGTCCGGAGTCGCTCTACCGGGTGATTTCCATAATTCGTCGGTTTAAGCCAAAAATTATTCTCACACATCCACCGTTTGAACGCCACCCAGACCACGAAGCAGTTCATCGGCTAGTGAGAAATGCTCTGTTCAAAAGCGGACTAACAAAAATTCATACCGAGCTGAACGGAGAAGAGCAGGAAATTTACCGAACCCGAAAAATTTTCTGTTTTATGCAAAGCTACCAGTTCGAACGAAAGCCGGACTTTTATATAGATATTTCGGATTTTCAGGAAATAAAGATGAAGGCAATTGAAGCATTTGCTTCGCAGGTGTATGTTACAGGCAACGAAAATACAAACGAACCGCAAACAAAGCTTTCAAGTCCGGAATTCAAAGAAGAACTCGTGGCTCGGGCAAAGTATTTCGGGAGCTTAATCGGGGTTCGCTATGCAGAAGCGTATTTATCGGTTGAGCCAGTCGGAATGAGTTGCCTTAGCAATATGATTTAGCAGACTGCGTGCTCCAGCAGGGAAAAAGTTTTGGCTGTGGTGTCTATGCGTGCTTTAATTCCGATTGGAAGAGTGATTTTATTGGCTATATGCCCGAAAGGAAAATCATATACAAGCGGAACGCCGAGAGGTTTGCATACTTCGTTGATTACCTCGAAAATAGTTTTCCCCCGGTTAGGATAGAATGATTTGCGTGCGTGCAGGTTCTTAAATTTTCCGAAAACAATTCCTGTAACGTTCTTCATTTTTCCGGCAAGCACAAGTTGAGTGAGCATTCTGTCGATTTCGTAGGCGTGTTCGGATACATCTTCCAGAAATAAAACAGAGCCGTCGGTTTGAATTTCGTACGGAGTGCCAAGGGTGCTCGAGATAATTCTCAGATTGCCACCCTGAACGAGACCTTCGGCAACACCCTCGTTTATCACCTGCATATCGTCAATTTTAGCAGAAAAAAGTTCGCCGAGCGAGAGAGTTTTTTTGAAGCTGTTCAAAGTGAAATCCTGCCAGCTGCTAACGGCAACGGGACCGTAAAAAGCAACAAGAGAGCTCTTTGCATAAATTGCATTAATCAAGGCAGTAATATCGCTGAAACCGACGACAATTTTTGGATTATTCCTGATAAAGTTGTAATCGAGTTTGTCCAGAATACGCATCACTCCGTAACCGCCGCGGCCACACATAATAGCGGAAACGTCCGGACGCTCGAAAAACTCCATAAGTTCATCGGTACGCTCCTGATCGCTTGCGGCTAAATAATTATTATCATTTTTCTGATTTTTTGCAATTCGTCCGATTTCAACAGAATAACCCTGATTTTGAAGCAATTTTACAGTACCGGATATATTCCACGCACTCACCGGACTTGCAGGAGAAGCAATAGCGATAAGTGAACCTTTTTGTAGTGCCGGAGGTAATATTTTATCTTTCGGTTGGTCAATGGTGTTAATTTCAAGTTCAGAACCTTTGAAAGGAACAAATTCCAAAGAACGTGCCATCAAACTACTTGCAGCACCGAAAGCAAAAACACCAGAAGCAAATTGTTTTATAAATTCACGTCGATTTTTCATTTTATAACTATTATAAGTTCAATTGAGAATAGTAAAAATTATACCAAAAATATCAATTCTGTTTATTTAAAAAAAAATTTTTTGTAAAAATATTCGAAAGAGCGATTTTTCCGGCAGGCGATCTCCACCGAAAAGTGCTTTAGCACTTCCTGCATAAAATCAATTCGCGAGCGATAGGTGCGAATGTAGTAAAGATTAAAATCTTCTTTGGTAATAGTGTTGGTAGTTGCAATTGGTTCGAGCCCGAGCGATTGAGCGAATTCATCGGGCAAGCCAGCCAGATACCAGCTTTCAATTTCTTTTATTACAATTAAGATTTTTTCAATATCGATCAGTTCGAATTTATGTTTGATTATTCGTTTTTTTTCGGCAACAGTTTCGGCTTCGTCCATATCGGCAAGCATAATATAGTCGAAATTCAAAGTGTTGATGCTGAGGATAAACAAATCGACCTTTGATTTTTTCATCTGGGCATATTGAATAATTTCGACATCGTCGTAAAGCTTCTTGAAGCGGTGCAGGAAAACCTTGTTGAAAAACAAGGCGTCGTCAGTTCCTTCGACAAAAATATATAATTTACGAAGAGCCATAGTTATTTAAGCAAATTTTGAATATAGAGTTCTTCTATTCCGATTTCATTTTGCAGAAAAGTTTTGATTTCGTTTCGTTCGTGTGGTTTGATAACGGAAGAGAAGCCGTGCTCGTCGCGTGAAACGAAGTGAATGTTTTCAATGCCGGCGTATTTAACGATTTCGGGATTGTGAGTGCTGAGCAAAATTTGTTTATGCTGGGAGGATTCCTTCATCATATCGATAACTTTAGAAATAAGGTAAGGATGAATCCGTCGGGCTGGTTCTTCGAAAATAACGAATTTTTTTTGCTCGAAATACAGAACAATCACAATAGCGATAATGAAAAGCGAACCGCTAGACATAAGCGAAGCCGGCAGAAACTTATCTTTGACGTAAGATTCTTTCACCTTCAGCTGCAAATATCTGTCTAAGAATTTATCTACTTCGAATTCTTCGATGAAAGGCAGGAGATACTGCAATAAATTGAAGAGGGTGCGGGCTTTATCGGGATTGGAGAGAATTCGCTTAAGCACGATAGCGAGATTTTCGCCGTTCTCTTCGAGCTCGGCTTTGCCGGCGATAGAGGTAACGCTTTTGGGTTGGCTTGGGTCTAAGTCGTAAATTGAGATATCGCCGATAGCTTTGCGGACGCTATCGGGATGAGGCATATAATATTGATTTTCGATGAATAAAGTTTCGTTCAGTTTTGATTGCTCCGAGTAGGAATTAATATCGAGATAAATCGATGGGAGCAAATCTTCTTTGGACAAGGGGATTTCGCCGTCTTTGGTGTAGTCGATTGCAAAATTTCCATTGTTGTTCGAAATGGTAAGCTCGCTATGCCCGACAATATGCTCTGTGTTTGAACTATCACGCATCAGATAGAAGTCGAAATTTTGTTTGAGCACATTATGCACAACGCGATATTGCTCGTTGTCGTCGAAAAATTCGAGCACAAACTCGTGTTCGAACCAGCTTGGTTTGATACCAATAGTACCGTGGGGCATAGTTTTGATTGGGCGAATTTTTTTGAATGGTTCGACTTCAATTTTCAGAGACATAAATTTTTCGCTGTTGCCCAAGCTCAGATTGCGTAAGTATTCCACACCGCCTTGCATAGAGATAGCGTTGTCCAGCCCAGATTGCACAATATCGCGAAGGAAGCGAAAAATTGAGATAAGGTTCGATTTTCCAGCAGAGTTCGGACCAATCATCACATTGAACTTGCCAAGTTCGAGTTTAAGTTCTTTGAAACTTTTGAAGTTGGAAAGTTCAATTTTCTTGATAATCATTTATTTATTCCTTGAATTTTTAATAATTTCAAGTGTCTTGAATAAAATATCGTCAATATTATTTTTGATAGAGTTAATATCATAATTGACTGTAATATCGGGAGAAATCGGGCTTCCGGAAATTTCTCCGCCATCGGGCGAGACGACTTTTGCAGTTGTAGCAGTCAGGTAGTACCCGCAGGGCAGAGCGATAGTGCAAATTTCTCCGGCAGAGCCGGAAGTGGGGCGTCCGATAATTGTGCCGAGCTTGTTGTGCCGGGCAATTGCCAGAATTGTCTCCGAAAGACTCACGGAACGTTCGTCGCACAGGAAAAATATCTGCTTATTGGCAAGACGACGGTATGGTTTGATATTTGTGTAGATTGAATATGAATTGCGGCTTCTGCCGAAAGGTTCGGTATTGGTCGAAGTAACGATTGGGAAAGATTGCACGGGGTTTGTGGCAAGCAATCCTAAGAAATACTCCGAAACCTGAGATTTTCCGCGCAAATCAAAAATCAGGCAAGGAAATTTCTCCATAAATTTAGCAATTTCGTTCAGTTCCTTGTCGGTGGTGCGTGTTAGATCGCAATAAATTGTGCTGTCGCCAAAAATTTCGTAGCGTTCGGGACGTTCTTCGATAAGTTCGCCAGCAAGCAGGGATCGCGATTCAACAACTTTAATTGATTTGCCGTTGCGGACGGCTGTTATTTGAACTTTGCTATCGGGCTCACCTTTTGTGAGCATGTTTATCGCAATGATTTTTCTGAATGCAGGGTTGGGAACAGCAACGGATTGCTCGATTTGCTCTAATGCCTGCGAGGCAGGAATGCCTTGAATTTCTGTAATTTCATCACCCGGTTGCAAAGCAGAAGAGGGATGATTTTTCACAACAATTAGTTTGCCGTCGAAATATTTGAGCAAAAACGGCAGGTATTTGGACAAGCCGGGGTTGTATTTTTCTATCAATGCGTTATTATCTTTTATGGAAGCCAAGAGTTCGTTCAGGGATTTTTCTAATTCAAGGCTATCCGATTGTGCCGTCACTTTTGCAATTGCCGAACGTAGCAAGTTCAGCATTTTGGGGCGATCAATTTCGGTATGGGCGAAATGAACAAGATAGTTCCATAGGTCTATCACAAGTGCAATTCTGCTGTGGCGGTCGGCTGTGGCAGGGACGAAGTCCGCAGGTTTTGTTAGCAATGTGGTACGGAAATTTACGTTATAATTTGCATTAGCAACGCTATCTATATTGAGAACGAGAGGTTGGGAATATTCGACAGAGTTTTGCAAAGTGAGAGAATAAGTATTATTAGGACGTAAGATTTTATTATGCAGAGTGGAGAACAATTTTAGGAAGCCATTTTCCGCAGAAAGCTGGTAGCCGGCGTGGGCGGATTCGTCCAGCAAATACCAGTTTACAAAGGGTTCGCTCTCGAAATCGATAATTATGCGGCGCGGGTTATTGAGAGTTTTTGCATAAATTTTCAGAGTGATTTTACGAACCGAGAAAGTGCCTTCACCGTCTAAATTTGCAGCTAGCCGAATGAATTTTGTATTGTCGGGAACTTTGGTTTTGAGCGAGTATGTGTTTTGATCAGGAGATTTCACAAAAGGTGGCTCGAAAGAAGTAAAGCTGATTATGCGGTTGTTTTCATCTTCGAAGCGAACTAAGATATTGCCGAAAGTGGAACTGTTTTCAGCTACGAGAGAGCATTCGGCGGAAAGCTCGATCCCGGTCGGGTGGATTTTGCCAACGCTAATAGGTGTGTGTTGGATTGCAAGAGCGGTGCTTGTGCGTTGGGATAGAGCAAGATTAATCATTTTGCTGTTCGAGACAGCGTTGGCGTAGCTGGATGGCACTCCGGTGTGCAACCAGGCGTATGCGGGTAAATTGTCGTTTGGTGTGAGGTTTAATTTATTATTTAATTTAGCTTCCGGAGCAATAGAATTAACAAGAGGGCTTAGTAGTTTCACAAATTCGTCAGAATTTTTTGCAGATTCGGCTTTTTCAATTCCGGCAATCAGGAAGTTATTCCAGTCGATTTTGTCGGAATAGAAATTTGGGTAAAAATACTTTACCAGTCCGAAAATTTCAGCGAAAGCAACTAAATTATCGAGCACAGAAGCTGACAGATTGGTTTGCTTTGCATAAAATATGGGGTCTGATTGGATTATATCGAAATTGGCATTGTCGATGAAAACAGTGCCACTACCT
>CALGXJ010000148.1 GCA_937936035.1 Eximiradius proteiniborus | reverse complement strand
CAAAGACCGGATAATTTTTCTTGGTGGACCAATTGATGACCATATTTCGGAGCTTGTGATTGCTCAGTTGCTGTTCTTAGCGAGCGAAGACCCCAAAAAAGACATACACTTATATATTAATTCTCCGGGTGGAAGTGTTAGCGCCGGACTTGCAATATATGACACAATGCAATACATAAAGCCAGATATTACAACTATAGCTATCGGAATGTGTGCTTCTATGGCTCAGGTTTTGTTATGTGCCGGAACCAAAGGCAAACGGTATGCCTTGCCAAATTCCCGTATTCTTATGCATCAACCATCGGGTGGAACTCAAGGACAATCAGTTGACATTGAGATTTACACTCGCGAAATTATCAGAATGCGTGATAATTTATACAACATTATTGCAAAGCACACCGGCAAGGATGTCGATAAAATCCGCAAAGATGCTGACCGTGACTATTATATGACACCCGAAGAAGCTCTTGAGTACGGTATTATTGATAAAATATTGATGCCCAACAAAGACAGCGAGCAACCCGAAGAAGAAAAATGATTGAACATCTAATATCAAACTAAGTCAGGACAAATACATTCCTGACTTTTTTATTTGCAGTTGCCGTATTTTAAAATTTAGATAATAAATTTGTTCAATCTATTTTATTGAATTTTTATATATTTTTTGGTAGAATAATTTTTTTACTTAAATTTGTAAGTATAAACAAAATAACGTAAGTTATTTAGTTTAAACTAAATACGAAATTTTGTAAAACTAATTAAAGTTGTTTAGGAGGATATTAAAATGGCAATGTTCATTAACGATGAATGCATCTCCTGCGGTGCTTGCGAACCTGAATGCCCAGTTCAAGCCATATATGACGGCGACGAGCATACAATGATTGATCCAAATAAGTGCGTTGAATGCGTTGGTTATTTCGACGAGCCACAATGTGCAACTGTTTGCCCTGTTGATGCAATTCACAAACTTTAATATCTATTTTTGTTTTTTTGAAAAGAGACGCAATCACTTTGCGTCTCTTTTTTTATAGACTGAGATAATTGTGTGCCTACTTATTTTTTCTTGCATTTGAACAAATTCATTTATATTTTTATACTTTAAATCACATACGAAAAAGTCTAAAATGAAAAAAAACATAATTTTAATATTAGTGATTTCAGTAATTCTCTCATCTTGCGGTAATCCATTCAAAGAAGGTGTTTTCAATGTAGGTGGCAGTTTCACACGTTCGAATGATTATTCCGGATACAAAAGGTTTTCCACAAACGTGTTAGAAGCCAAATATTTCAATGGCAAATCCGACACAGCTTTGTATACAGGAAGCCAGATTGAACCGCTCGTAGTTGGGGACAACGATTATTACCTGATAAGTGCAGACGGAACAATTACATTTATTTCGAAAGATATTCTCAAATCAACATTTATGGTACCCGATAGCACGCCAGTTTCGACCAGACCAGCGGCAGACAACGAACAGAACATATATTTTGTCTCTCTAAAGCCAATACTTTATTCATTCAACAACCGCGGGGAAAAACGCTGGGAATATAAGTTTTCTGAAGATTTCGACCCGTTCGAAATGTTTTCTGATGTACTGGTTACCAAAGACGGAGTGCTTGTAGGAACAACAACCGGCAAACTGCTGAAGGTATCGTTCGATGGAAAATTGATATTTCAGAAGCAATATAATACTTCAATTTCGAGGTCCTTTGCCGCTGACGAAAACGGGAATGTATATTTTGTCCTGACAAAGAACACATTCGGAGATACAGATAATTTAGTAATGATAGACAAAAACGGGAAAGAGAAATATAACAAGCCGATTGATTTTGTGAGAATAATCAGAAATCCGGTGGTAAGCGGCGACAATATTTATCTTATTGGTGTTATGCAAAATGCAGGCAAAAGCGGTTCACTTCTTATTTGTTACGACAAACGCGGTTTTGAGAAATGGCGTCAGGAACTGCCTGTTTTCCCAAGATACCTATCAGCAAGCGAGCAAAATGCTTACGTAATTGGCTACAATACAGGAGTAGGAGAAACAATGAGTGGCATTTTCTCGTTCAGTAGGACTGGCAAGCAAAACTGGAGGATTTTTCTTTCGATGTCTGCTACTTCACCACTACTAATCGGCAAATCAAAATCGGCAATTGTCGGAACAACTCCAAACGGAGCTGCAATATTTTTCTTGGACAACGACAACGGAAAGTTGATTGAAGACCGTTCACTGAACGAAATTGATACATTTTATACTGTGCCAGCGGTAACGGGCGATGGGAGCATAATCTTTGCTATGTCTTCGCGTCGAGGGATTGTTCGGCTCACAGATACTGCCTTAAATAAAATACTTCCCTGGTAATTGGAGCAATATTATGATTAATACAATTGTTCTGCGCGATCCAAAAGAATTGGAAAACTTATATCCGTTTTCTGTTCTTCATCCTTCTTATGAATTTTTTTGCGGTTGTTTGAAGAATTATGAACGCTGGAAATTGCTCCTTCCTGATATTTCGTTCGCTTACGAAAGTGAAGAATTGCTGAAATCGTCTTTTTTAGAACGAAATGGCATAAAAAATCCTTCATTCAGTAGAAACGTTTTATTTATTGATGGGAACATTATTCCGGACTTTTCGCTTATAGAAGAAATAAAATTTATCATTTCGGCAAATCACTCAAAAGATATTTCGTTTAGTTGCAGAAACAAAGTAGTTGCAGAATTCAAGCAGTTTTCTGACAAAGAAAGTGAAAAAATCAAGGTTGAGATTGAAGTAAGCACAGTCAATTATATCTGGGAAATAATCGACTTAAACGGCAAGCAGATTAATTATGATTTGCTATTGATCAGAGAGCGGCTCCAACAAATAAAGAACATTACAAACCCGTTTTTTGGTACTCATCTAATAGGAAATGAAATTTACGTTGGCAGGGATGTGGAAATTATGCCAGGTGCAGTGCTTGACTCAAGAAAAGGAGCAATTATCTTAGACGACGAAGCAAAAATTATGGCAAACAGCGTAATTATTGGTCCTGCATACATTGGAAAGAAAACACTCATTAAAGCAATAGCAAAAATATATGAAAATTGCTCATTCGGTGAATATTGCAAAGTAGGCGGCGAATTGGAAGCAGTAGTAATCCAAGGATATTCCAATAAGCAACACGAAGGATTTTTAGGTCATTCGTTCGTAGGTGAATGGGTGAATTTCGGAGCAGACACAAACAATTCCGATTTAAAGAACACTTATTCCAATATAGTTATGAGATTGCCCGGCAAGCGTGTGGCAACAGACAAGATTTTCATTGGACTAATGGCGGGCGACCACACCAAAACAGCAATCAACTCGCAATTTACTACAGGAACGACTTGCGGCATACATTGCAATTTGTTTCATTCTGGATTTTTCCCAAGCCAGATTCCGTCATTTACGTGGGGCGGCGGTGAAGGTAGCAAGATTCACAATTTCGGGCAAGCCATCGAAACAGCACAGGCAATGATGAAGCGGCGCGGAAAATCACTCAACGAATTCGAAATAGCGTTGATGAAAGCAGAATACGAAAAAGTTAGTTAGAAACAACTTTGCGTTTTATATAATTCGATATTTTGAGAAATTCAAGAGTTTCGTAGTTTGTGCGAAGAGTTAGGATAATTCCAACGATACCAATAAATATATTTCCAGCCCACATAGCAAACCAAGGCTCGATAAAACCACGATCTGCTAATTTCTCGCCTCCGATTAGGCATGCCCAGTAGAATATGTAGAAGCCAAGACTAATAGAAGCACTAATACCGAAATTTCCGCGACGGGTGATAATTCCCAGCGGACAGCCAACAAAAACGAACACAAAACAAGCAAATGGGATCGCGTATTTTTTGTATATCTCGACCAAATATTGATTTGCACGTAAAGTGTAGTCCCTTTCAGCAAAGGAATTAGAACGAACAGTTGTTTCCAGGAAGCTCAATCTTTGAGTAATTCGGCTGGTGCGAGCCTGCCAAGAAGTATCAACATAAGCAAAATTGCTTGAAACCACACGAGATTCGTCGGTTTCCAATGGTGCTTTGCTATGGAGAATGTAATCAAGGTGCGAGTTGATAGTTTTTGATTTGTTGTTTCGGGCAATTTCTACATATTTCATAGATTCATTAACAATTTGCTGCATATCGCTTATTCGCATTTCGCGATCGCCGCGTGAAGAGCCGTCAATATCAGAACGCTGGAAGGAAAAACCGCTTGCATTCATCATTATCTGATAATCAACAAATTCGACAATTTTATAATTACTGGCTCTGCCTGATTGGAGCTGATGAATTTCCCCATTGCGAAGCTTCAGAATAAGTTTGCTATAGTCGGGCGTAAAATTCAAAGTTCCGGTATCTGCGGAAATTATATTTCGCGAAGATATTCCGGTGAGGTCGTAGATAGTAACTCCGCGTAGTAGCCCTGTTAATGAATCAACGTTCCGAGCTAAAATCGTATAGCCCTCGATTTCGGTAGAAAACTGCCCCGACTCTAAAATAAAAGTTGGTTTTGTGCGAGTAATGTCCCCCATAAGAGTTTTAGCCCGAAGGTTGGTCTCCGGGAGAATTTTATCATTGAACCAAAACAAAGCAATTGTTAAAAAAGCAGAAACAATAACAATCGGGAACATCATTCTGATGAGGCTGCCACCACTTGCTTTTATTATTGTTATTTCGTGGTTGGACGACAAATTGCCGAAAGCCATCAAAGTAGAAAACAGCACTCCCATAGGTGCAGCAAGCACCACCATCCAGGCAATATTATAAGCGATAAGTTGCAGAATAACCCAAAAGTCAATTCCTTTGCCGACTAGCTTATCCAAATACTTCATTAAAAACTGCATAAGAAACAGAAAAATCACTGTGCAGAAACCAAAAAGAAACGGGGCAATATGGGCTCGCAATAAATATCTATCGAATATTTTGAACATTTGCTTTCTCGATTATTTTCAATAAATGCAAAGTAATTTCATCGCAAATATAATAACCTTTTGGCGTTAGTTTTAGTGTTTTATTTTCGAATTCTGCTAAATTTGAAGCAACTAAAATTTTAATTTCGTTATTCAAAATTGTTGATAAATCAATACCGAATTGTTCGTAAAAATGCTGGAAATTCAAGCCAAGAGAGCGAAGTGAAAGAAAGATACTTTCGGTTAAGCGTTCATCAAACGTTAGCTTCTCGCAAAATTCATCCGGAAGATTTCCTTCATTCAACAAAGCGAAATATCTTGCTACATCAGGTACATTTTTGTAGCGAAACCCGTCGAGCATACCAACAGCAGAGGCTCCGAAAGCAAGAGTGTCCGAGCTGGTCCAGTATTTTATGTTGTGGCGGCACCGATAACCCGGACGAGCAAAATTTGAGATTTCGTAATGTTCGTAGCCGTTGGAGCGGAGAGTGCTGCTGATTTCAAAATAAAAATCGGCACTCTCTTCGTCGGAGATTGGCAGAACTTTGCCCGAAAGCAAATCATTGTGCAACGGTGTGCCTTGTTCATAGATCAAAGCATAGTATGAAATATGCTGCAATTCAAACGCTATTGCCTGCGAAAGCGACTTTTGGATATCAGCAAAAGTTTGCCCGTGTAACCCGAAAATCAGGTCAATGGAAATATTGTTGAAGTATTTTTTTGCTGTTTCGATAGTTGTCCTTGCTTCAGCAGCTGAGTGCAGTCGTTGCAAGAAACGAAGTTCCTCATCAATGAATGATTGCACACCTATGCTAATTCTGTTTATTCCAAGTGTAGCATATTCAGCAAAGAATTTTGCATCGCTAGCGGCAGGATTGCATTCGAGAGTAATTTCGGCATCGGAAGAAATAACGAAATATTTATTTATTGATGAAAGTATTTTTTCGATATCTTGTGGATTAATCAACGATGGAGTGCCACCACCAATAAAAATTGAGTTGATTGCATTGTTATTTATCGTAAATTGTTCAGAAAGCAATTGGGAACGACGATGTATTTCTAACAACAAGAAATTAATGTAATTTGGAATTTTCTGAAGATTAGTAATTGAATAAAAATCGCAGTAATGGCATTTTTTTTTGCAAAAAGGGAAGTGAATATATACGCCAAGAGGTGGCACTTCAATGAACCGTAATATTGTTTTTAATTTTTTCGAACTTTTTCGGTCCGATACCTTTAACATTCATAATTGCTTCAATCGAATTAAATTTTTGTCTGCTTCGGTATTCAATAATTGCAAGAGCAGTTTTTTCACCAATACCGGGAAGTTTCATAAGCTGAACTTTCGAGGCTGTGTTGATATTAATAATTCCGGTGAATTCAGATTTTTTTGAAGATGTTCCCGAAGCTGGAAAAAATGTTTCCTTTGGCTTTAAAGTGTCGGCAGAAACAAGTGCCGGATTCGGATTATTCTGAAAATCAGTGCTAACGAAGGTGGAACGCTCCACCTTCATAGCACTATCAATTGCTGAATTGTATGTTTCAGTAGAAATCAACAACTTGTTTGCATCAAGCAATTTCAAAGCAAAACCAGCCAATCCTGAACCAAAGATGAACAGAACCATCAGAATTTCATTTGGGGTCATGTTTGTAAGAGTCTGAATCTTTGCTATGAAATTGCGCAAAAACATAAATCAGAGCAACCCTTTTTCTTTTTGTTCCACAAAGAGGTCGAAGCGTTCGATACATTCCTGTTTTCCGAGCACTTCCATTGTTTCGAACATACCAGCACCGACAGATTTACCGGTAATCATCACGCGGATTGGATGAATAACATCTTTAAGTTTAACGGAACGACTTTCAACGTATTTCATTGTTTGGTCGTGAAGCTGCTTGTGCTCCCAGATATCGGCGGAGCGAAAAACGTCAATCAAAGGTTTGATAAGCTCAAGAGTAGTGTCCTTCCAGTGCTTCTGCAAGTAATCCGGGTCGTAGATCTTTGGTTTATCGAACATATAGTCGCCGAAAGTAAGCACGTCGCGAAGAATATCAATTCTTTCACGCAAAAGAACTATTACTTTTTCGATATACTCATCATTGAACTTACTAAGTATCTCTTCGGACATATAAGGTTTGAGACGTCGAACAAGTTCAGCAGGCTCGAAGGCACGTAAATACTGCGAATTCATCCAATCAAGTTTCTGTGTGTCGAAAACAGCACCGGCTTTATTTACTTTTTCGAGGGAGAATGTTGCGATAAGCTCATTCATAGAGAAAATTTCGCGGTCGGCAGTAGGATTCCAGCCAAGCAAAGCAATAAAATTGACGAAAGCTTCCTTGAAATAGCCACGTTCCACAAAATCTTCGACAGCGACGGAACCTTGGCGCTTGCTAAGCTTGGTTTTGTCCTTGTTCAGAAGCAATGGCAGATGAGCAAATTGCGGGCGTTCCCAGCCGAAAGCATCGTAGAGCAGAACGTGCTTCGGAGTCGAGGGTAGCCATTCTTCGCCACGGATAACGTGGGTGATTTTCATCAAATGGTCGTCCACAACATTAGCAAGGTGATAGGTAGGGAAGCCATCTGATTTTAGCAAAATCTGGTCGTCCACGTCTTTGCCCGAAACAACCACTTCACCACGGATTAAATCGTTGAAACGAATTTCCCCGGTAATTGGCACCTTCATTCTAATAACGTAAGGAGCACCGCTATCGATCAGGCGTTGAGTTTCTTCCTGACCGAGTGTGAATTGATTTCGCATAGTGGAGCGGTCGTATTTTGGAGCAATCCCGGCTTTTTGCTGACGCTCACGCATAGCGTCCAGCTCTTCGGGAGTATCGAAAGCATAATATGCCGCGCCATGGTCTAATAACTCCAAAGCATATTTGCGATATAAATCAAATCTTTCAGATTGCACATAAGGACCATAAGGACCACCGACTTCGGGGCTTTCGTCGAATTCGATCCCAGCCCAGCGAAGAGACTTAATCAAATTTTCTTGTGCATTTTCGACGAAGCGAGTTCTATCGGTATCTTCTATTCTCAGAACGCATTGCCCACCGTGATGACGAGCAAAAAGGTAGTTGTAAAGTGCTGTTCGTAGCCCACCAACGTGAAGATATCCGGTTGGGGAAGGAGCAAATCTTACTCTAACGCTCATTATTCATTCCGTAATTAATTCAAAAATAGCAATTTAAAAGAGGCGCAAATTAATAAATCTATGAAAATTAATCAATTGATATATTCGATGCGTTATGCAATAAAAAAGAAAAATAATGATTATTTTTAAGAATGGAACCTATTGAAGTTTTGGAAAAATATTTTGGGTATAAATCATTCCGCTCGGGGCAAGAGGAAATAATCAGGTCTATTCTTGCCGGCAATGATACGCTTGCAATTATGCCAACCGGTGGAGGGAAATCCATTTGCTATCAAATACCTTCACTTATGCTCGAGGGCACAGCAATTGTAATTTCTCCGCTAATTGCATTGATGAAAGATCAGGTGGATGCATTAGTCGGGCGTGGAATAGCCGCTACCTACATCAATAGTTCGCTTTCATTCGAAGAATTGCAAGAAAGGATGCGAAATATCTTGTCAGGACAATATAAGATAGTCTATATAGCACCAGAACGGTTAGAAAATGACTTTTTCAAGAAACTGCTTGTTCATATTAAAATTTCATTTCTTGCTGTGGACGAGGCACATTGCATATCCGAATGGGGACACGACTTCCGTCCTGCCTACCTGAACATTTATAAATCGCTGGAGAATTTCGACATACGCCCGATTTCGGCTTTTACTGCAACTGCTGGCGCAGAAGTGCAGGAAGACATAGTTCGTTATCTGCGAATGAAAAATGTGAAAAAATTTGTAAAAGGGTTCGACCGACCGAATTTATCTTATCATACAGTAGAAACAACCCAGAAAATCGAAATAATAAAGGAAATACTAAAATCGACACCCGAAGGTTCGACAATTATATATTGCGGTTCCCGAAACAGGGTGGAAGAAGTAGCAAAACAACTGGGAAATTTGCGCTTTCAGTGTGTTTCATATCACGCTGGAATGCCCGCAGAGCAAAGAACACTTTCTCAAAATTTATTTTTATCCGGCGAAATACCAATAATTGTAGCAACAAACGCATTTGGGATGGGAATAGATAAGCCAGACGTCAGAAACGTTATTCATTGCGACTATACGGGCACCCTCGAGGCATATTATCAGGAAGCCGGACGAGCCGGCAGGGACGGTCGTCTTGCAAATTGTTATTTGCTACACAACAATCAGGATGTAGCACTGCAGGAATTTTTTATTGCAAACCGCTACCCCGAGCAAGAGGATATAGAAAGAGTTTTTATTACACTAATCAGTTGTGCCGACCAAAGCAAGCGAATTGTTTTGCCAGTGGCAGAACTCGCAAATCTAGCGGCAATTAGCGAAGGACGTTTTGCGTCGTCGCTTGAAATTCTCGAAAGAGCAGAAATAATTGAATTATCGCGCCGAAACGCTTCAGCCCGGATACAATTTCTCGCAACAATGGATGAGGTGAGAAATTTTCTGCAAAACACAACTGAAGAACGCCGCAAATCTCTAACTGCAATACTAAAGCAAGTTTCTGCTGAGGCATTTCGTCGCCCTGTGGAATTAGACATTGCTCAGACTATTATGAAATTCAACATCCATCAGAAAACATTCGAAGATACATTGAAAACACTGTCCATTCTACGTTTTATTGAATTCGAGAACGGCTCGCTTGCCGGAGAAATAAAATTGTTAGAGACTTCGAAGGCAGTATTAGCAAGCAAAATTAATTACAGCGAACTTCTGGAAAGACGAAAAATTGCTTTTTCGAAGTTGAATAATGTTATCAACTATGCATATACAACAAATTGTAAAAGAAATTACATACTTGACTATTTTCGGGATGACAGCTACAGTTCAACTTGTGGCCGTTGTTCATCCTGCACAAGCAAAAGCCACACGAAGGCTACTTTGCAAAAACGTGAGTTTATTTTAAAGACAATGCTTAATGCAGTTTGTCAGATAAACAATAAATTTGGGAAGACGGTATTTATTCAGTTGCTACAAGGCAAAAGCAACGCGAAATTAAGAAAATATCAGTTGGATGAAGTTGAGCTATTTGGTGCTTTGAGCGAATTTTCCGAATACGACATAAAATACGCGATAGAGAATGCAATTTCGAGACGATTGCTGCAAGTATCTGCCGGAATGTATCCAATTTTGAGTATTACTCCTGAAGGTTTGCATTACATAGGAAAAGCTTTTGATGAGCCATTATCAAACAATGATTTTATAGAAAAACTAAAGGCTATCAGGCAACAAATAGCAAAAAGCGAAGGAATTACGGAACGTTCAGTTGCAAGCGACAAAGCACTAAGAGAAATAGCTCGCAAACCTCATATTAGCTACAAAGAGTTTTGTCAGGTGCCCGGCATTAGCCGCTACATTATGGAAAAATATGGGCAGGATTTTTACAGAGCGATAAATCAAGATTTCGAACATAGCGAGGAAGAGCAGATTATTGACGAAGAACTAATGAAGATTGTAAAATTGTTCAAAGAAAGATTGAGAATTGAGGAAATTGCTAAAATTTACAACACTGATAAAGGAACGATTGCAAGACTTGTGCAGGATGGAATAATGAACGACCAAATTTCGCTCGATTGGCAACTCCTGACAAATAGCAATACTTTTAACCGAATAAAGCAAATAATATACAAAAAGCCTGCTATTACACTCAGCAAGCTTCGAGACATTTTAACAGAGGAAATTGATTATGCCATTTTGCGTATACTTGTGGCAATTGCACGCAAAAGAATTGATTAATCGATGATTGACTTATCACCTTTGAAATGCTTTTTAGGGTATTCATAGAAGAGCAATTTACCGTTTTCATCATCAATTTTTGACCAGCTATCGATTTCGAAAGCAACCCCGAACACACCACATGTAGGAACATTATCGATATATTCGCCGGTAAGCCGCGAAAATAGCGAAGTAATGTCGGGATTGTGTCCGAAAATCATCACTGAAGAAATATTTTCATCGAGTGATGAAAGAAGATTCAAAATATAGCGAACGCCATTAGAATAAATGTTTTCATCGTAAAGAATTTTACTTTCGTCGTATTTCAGAGCGTCGGCGAAAAACTGGCAGGTGGTAGCTGCCCGGACAGCCGGAGAACTGATAATCAGATCAGGTTTATCGATTAATTTAGCTACAATTTGTGCCATAAAAGGAGCATCCCGCAGCCCGCGTTTATTTAGCGGACGCTCAAAGTCGTTCCAATCGGGATTGTCCCAACTGGATTTAGCGTGTCGGGCTATTATCACTTTCTTCATATTTATCAGAGATTTGCTTGTTTTTCAATAATTTATTTTCAATTTCAATAATATTTTTAATTTTATCAGCTTCATCAGTTTTCTTTCTTTTGTTATATGCCGCAATTAAAATTTCAGCCATTTCGTTCCGCACTTTGGTGCGTTCATCCAAGTCGTCAATTTGATACCAGGAACGCTGGTCGAAGTAAGTTTGAAGTTTGTTGATTGAGGCTTGAGGGTAGCGGGCAGTATCTGCAGCAGCAGAAGCAATTGCTTTTTGCAAAACGTGCAGTGGATTTACTACAAAATTGCGATTGTTGCTATCGGAGTTTGCTTCGTTGTAACGATAGAACCTATCAATTTTATTTCGAAGTTCGGCAATTGTTTCTTCGTCAGTAAAATCGTAAACTTTATAATCAATAGGAACCGGAGGACGCACAAACACTTTAATATCAGATGCTGAATGAGGGAAACCTTTATCTTTCATCTGTTTATAAAGATCGTTCACAACATCGAAAGATAGATTTGTCTCGACAAGAGCAAGCCCTGCTCGAATGAGCAAAGCCCCGAGTTGCCCATCGAGTTTAGCAAAATGGCGAAGAATAGATTGGCGAATAAATTGCGATTGGTTGTAGACGCGTTGGTAATCGTCTCCGCCGAGCCCTTTACGAGAGCGAAGCACCCGCAATGTTGCTTTAGGATTGCTATACCCGAGCAGTTCGATTAATCCCATAGCCTGAGAAAAACCGAATTCGACCCAGTAGTGAATTTTATCAAGTCGGGCAATTTGAGCAAGTTCACGAAGATAGCGTTCACGTCCGGCGCCGGCGCGCAGCACGGTTAGCTTGTTAAGTCCGGTGCTATCGTCGTAGCCGCAGTCCACATAGGTATCTCTTGGAATGGCAAATAGTTCGACTTTGCCGCTATCAATAAGTAAAGAAATTATGTGGTTCGCGTCTGCGTGGCGAGTGTTTGTTCCTAAACGACTATCAACTCCAGTAACAGCGATATTAATACGGCGACCGTTGTAGATTTGCTTCACACCTTTTCCTGCAGAATTGTCGATTGCAACAGACAGGTCGTCGGGTGAACTAACTATTACATACTGTTCAGTAGAATCTACAATTGGAATAACAGCTTCGATAAATTCTTTGTCGTCATCAATTGAATCTGTGTTGGTTGTGTCGGCAATAGTTGAATAATCAGTATTAGAAGAAAAATGCTGATAGCCGAGATAAGCCCCAAGAATAATCAACAACACAAACGCCGGTAGAATAATGACACTCTTTTTGCGTTTTGATATAATTTCGTCATCCATTTTTCAATTATGCAAAAAAATAAACTGAAAGTTAACAAGAATTTAAAAAATAAGCAAGTTAATAAAGGTAAGATGAATAAACTTAATTATTCACCAACAGAATGAATATAGTGAGAATGAAACTATTTATTTACTTCAACGCTATAGCCTGCTTCTTCGATTAATTTTTTGATTTGTGCTAAATCAGGGTTACCTTCAATTGTTGCTGTTTCTGTTGCAAGATTAACTTCCACTTTTGAAGTGCCGGGGACTGATTGAATAATTTTTGTAACATTGCTGACGCAGTGATTGCAGTTCATTCCTTTCACTTTGAGAGTTATCATATCTATTTCTTTTGTTTTTTGGAAATACTTTCGAATATATATTCTATAAAAAGACATAGCAAGAAATACAAGAAAAACAATCGAAACCACAACATAGAAACTGTTCATTTCCGATGTGTGGTGGTGATGAATAGAGGACAATTGCGATAATGGGCTCACACCCGAAACAAGGAAGATATAATCCAGCAGGTAGCCAAAAAGTACAGCGGTAATAATCAATATTAACAGATAAGAAAATGCAACTTTCCTGCCTAATACTTTCATCAAAATAACGAAAGAAGCGGCGTTTGTTGCAGGTCCGACAGCCAAAAACACGAATGCTACGCCGGGAGAAAAACCTTTTGCAATCAGGCTCATTGCTATCGGAATGGACGAGGTAGCACAAATATACATCGGCACACCTATTAGAATAATCGCGAGCATACCCGGCAATCCGTCCTGAATAATGCTACCGCTGAAAAAGTTGTCCGGAATAAAATACGTTATCGCAGCAGCAATCAAAAGTCCCAAAGCAAATTGAGGGGCAATATCATCTAAAAATTCGACGAACGAATATTTATAAAATGCGGAAAGTTTGCTTTTAATTGAGGTCTGTTTTTCATTCGGGGAATATTCATCGATGAACAAAGAATTACTCGACTGCTCTTGTTTGAATAATTTGTTAATAAGCGAACCATTTATTATACCCATAAACAGTGCAGCAAATGGACGAAAAACAGCAAAAATTGGTCCCATCATTCCATAAGTTGCGATAATCGAATCGACGCCTGTCTGGGGTGTTGATGTAAGAAATGAAATCACTGCACCTTTGCTTGCTCCGCTTTTCGCAAAATATACGGACGTTGGAATCACGCCACACGAACACAAAGGAAGCGGCACACCAAACAATGAGGCTTTTATTATCGACAAACTGTTGTTTTTCCCCAAATGTTTTGAAACAGTTTCTTTTTTTATCAAAAGATTAAGCAATCCTACAAATATCAACCCCAACATAATATAGGGGGACATTTCAACAAAAATCTGTATTAGAATATTTAAAAAATCCATTTTCAAGTTTAATTTTTTAAGTAAGACGAAAAATTTCCGTTTATATTAGTTAATTTTTTTTAATATTAAAAAAATCGATTAATTTGCAAATCATAACAATTACATAGCTATAATAACGTCAATAAAAATTTATTAATTTTTAAATGAATAAGTATGAGCGAAAGAATTAGTGATAAGGAAAAGATTGCGGAGCTTGCAAAAGCAATTAAAATGGTGAAAAATGAAATTTCAAAAGTAATAATTGGTCAAGATGAAATAATTGAGCAATTGATAGTATCTTTGTTTGCTCGTGGGCACGTGTTGCTTATTGGGGTGCCCGGACTAGCAAAAACCTTGTTAATAAGAACTCTGGCGAAAGCTTTGGAACTGAAGTTCAATCGAATTCAGTTTACACCCGATCTTATGCCCGGAGATATTAGCGGTAGCGAAGTAATAGAAGAAAACATCTCAACCGGTCAGAAGGAATTCCGTTTTATTCGTGGACCGATTTTTGCAAACATCGTGCTTGCCGACGAAATAAACCGAACACCACCCAAAACGCAATCAGCATTGCTACAAGCAATGGAAGAATACGAGGTTACAGCCGGAGGCAAAACTCACAAGCTCGAATTACCATTTTTTGTGCTTGCAACGCAAAACCCAATAGAGCAGGAAGGAACATATCCATTGCCCGAAGCACAGTTAGACCGTTTTATGTTCAATATCTGGCTCGATTATCCAAGTTTCGAAGAAGAGGTGCGAATAGTAAAAACAACTACTGCTGAATGGCGTCCCGAAGTTGATAAAGTGTTGGACGGTAAATCAATCGTTGAATTTCAGGATTTAATCCGTCGGGTGCCAGTTGCGGATAATGTAGTAGAATATGCTGTCGGGCTGGTGCGTGCGTCGCGTCCAAAGCAATCGAGCAGTAAATTCATCAAGGACTTTATCAATTATGGAGCAGGACCGAGAGCTTCGCAATATTTGATATTAGGTGCAAAATCACGTGCGGCACTTCAGGGACGATACACACCTGATATAGATGACGTACGAGCAGTTGCATTGCCGGTGCTTCGCCATAGAATAGTTACAAGTTTCAATGCTGAGGCAGACAACGTTTCTGCAGCTGACATAATCGAGCAATTAATAAAAGAAGTATAAAAATTTAGTCGCATTAAGGCAAGCAAAAAAGTATATAGATTATTTCAGAAATGAAAATATTAAAAAAGGCTGCTTTCCGAAAGAAGCAGCCTTTTGTTTTTGAAAAAATATTATTTCTTTTCTTTTTGTTCTTTGTTTTCTTCTTTAACTTTCTTTACTTCTTTTACAGTTTTTGGTTTTTCAGTAGCAGGAGTCGCAGGAGTAGCAGGTGTTGCTGGAGTTGCTGGTGTAGTAGCTGTCTTAGCAGCTTTTACTTCTTGTTTGGTTTCTGGTTTAGTAGTAGCTTTTTCGTTTGCAGCCGGAGCTTTTACTTCTTTCTTTTCAACAGCTTTTTCTGTCTTCTGAGCAGGTTTTACTTCTTTCTTTGGCTGTGGTTGAGCGTTTTGAGCAACAGCAGTGAATGTGAATGCAAGCAGAGCAAGCAACATCACTTTGATTTTCATAATGCACCTAAAAAATAATAAACATACAATTTAATTAATTATGTAATTAACTGCTGATAATTATGATGCAATTAATTACAAAACAAAATTATGGTCAAATTCTGAAGATTTTCTGAAGATATCAACTATTTTTGGAGATAAAGGTCAATTCAACAGTGTAGAGATTATTTTCGTAGTAATTTTTGATTTCAATTTTGTAGATGTTGCAAATTTTCTTAACAATTGCAAGTCCCAATCCAATAGATTCGTAACTATCGGATTCTTTGTAAAATCTATCGAAAAATTTATCCAGGCTTTTGGGTTTATCACAATAATTACTAATTGTGAGGACTAAATATTTCTCCTTTCGGGCTAAATTTATCTTGATTGAGGAGTTTTCATAACTATATTTAATGGCATTGCTGATAAGGTTACTGATCAGAATACCAAATAGAGACTGATTAATTTCAATGTTGCTGTTACTTGGAGAATCATTAATAAACTCTATACTTAAATTTCTGAATTGACCGAAACTTTGGAAGTTTTTTATAACATTATTTATTTCAATATTCATATCGACTTCTGAAACTTCGAAAATATCTGTATTTTCAAGTTTATTGAGTAGCAGAATAGATTTGTTGATTTTTTCTAATTTGTTCAGATTTTTGAGAATGGCCTCAAGGAAATAATAATTATCGGCTGTAAGCTCGATGCTTTGAAGAAGTAACTCGATTTTTGATTTGATGACAGAAATTGGCGTTTGAATTTCGTGATTGAGCTCTTCGGTGAATTCGCGTAATATCCGATATTCTTTTTTAGCTTTTTCGGCAAGAAACGAAAGAGCATTGTTAAGTTTTTCGAACTCGATTATATCTGATTTTTTTAAATTCAGGTTTTTGGGGTCAGAAATAGAGAACTGTTCAATTTTGTTGATTGTATCGTAAATATCTGAAAGTACGTATCGCGAAACTCTTTTATTAATTATATAAAAAGTAAATAAAAGCAAAAGAATTCCAATAAAAATGACAAGTGCTATATCCAAGAACAATTCATTTTTTTCCCGCATAGAAGTGCGGGCTATTATTTCGTATTCCTGACCTTTAATATTGGCGTAGGTGGTTAGCTGGCGGAAGGGTTCATCTTCTTCGGTATCGTAAAACTTTATATAAACATCCTCGTAAAAAGGAATTCTGTTTGGAATTGTGTCGGCTTTGTTGATAACAATAAACGGAGGATAGTCAACGGCTCCACCCTGTTTCAATTCATTGACAACTTTTTTTGAGATATTTTTTAGTTGTTGGTCTGCTTCTTTTCTAATTGACCTATCGATTATAAAAAACAAAATAAGATAAATGAAAACAAATAGCAGAATAGAATTAATTATAAAATACTTATTTATTTTACTTAAAAGATTCATTTTTTATATTTAAGGAAAATTTATAACCAATACCATAAACAGAATGAATATAATCGGAGCAACCATTTTCAATTAATTTTTTTCGCAAATTTTTAATATGAGTATAGACGAAATCAAAATTGTTGAA
>CALGXJ010000147.1 GCA_937936035.1 Eximiradius proteiniborus | reverse complement strand
ATTTAGAAAAACTTGGACTTAGCTGGAAAATTACTAAAGAAACTTATTCCGAAAAATTCCCATCAGGAACAATTATTTCTCAAACTCCATCTCCAAATTTGTTCGTTAAGTCTTCTCGTCCTATTCTGCTAACTATTAGCAAAGGTCAAGAAAAAGTTGCAGTCCCATATTTAATAGGTTTAAGTCTTCGCTCAGCTAAGCTTTCTTTGGTGCAACGAGGTCTTGAACTTGGTAATGTTGTCTATGACTATAGTGATTTGTATCCCAAAGATACTATTTTCAGCCAATCTATTTCTGCAGGCACAATGGTACCTTTTGGTAGCAAAATAAATATTATTATCAGCAAAGGTCCAGTTAATCAAACACTAATTCCATCGCTGATTGGTTATAGTTTTGATGAAGTCAAATTGATTATCGAGGAATCCGGATTTATTTTAGGTTCAGTGCAGTATAAAATTAGCGAAACTTATCTGCCTAATACTGTAATCGACCAATTTCCAAAACCTAATGAATTAGCTTCACCTGGAACAGTTATTGATGTAATAATCGCTAAGTAATTTATGAAACTTGACAAAAATATTCTGTTAAATAATCAAAGCAAAATTCAATTTGACTGGATGTTGCTATTAAATACTATTGCTATTCTGTTAATCGGTTTAATTTCTTTATATAGTGCTACTTACGATTCAAATATGAGTAGTTTTTTCTATAAACAAATCGTTTCTGTTGTTATTGGTTTTGTATTAATGTTCATTATTACTTATTTGCCTGAAAGTTGGATTAAATTTAACAGTTGGACTTTCTACATCTTGAGTATAATTCTATTATTAGTTGTTGCTTTTGTCGGTGTGGAAATAAATGGGACAAAAGGTTGGCTTCGCTTAGGTGGCTTCTCGTTGCAACCAGCTGAATTTGCAAAAATTGGAGTGTTGCTTGCTATTGCTTCTGTTGTCTCCAGAAAAGGAATGAATATCCATACCTGGCGCGATTTTGCTCTTGTTTTGCTTATTGTTGCTGTCCCATCATTATTAATTATGAAGCAACCCGATTTCGGAACTGCAACAGTTATATTTGCAATGTTATACGTAATTCTGCTCTGGATTGGATTTAGTCCTTTTATTCTATATACTTTAATTAGCATTCCTTTCCTTATTCTTTTTTCTTTCAAAGGGGATATTTGGTTCTATTCATTGGCTGCAGTCTTATCATTATTTCTATTTACTTTTAGAAAAAATCTAATTCTTACTATTGGGTTAATTCTGATTTTCTTCTCAATCAATTTCCTTTCTGACAATGTCTATGAAAAACTTTCTCCCCACCAAAAGCTTCGAATTCAGACTTTTGTCGAGCCAGAGGCTAATCCTTTGGGGGCTGGTTATAATGTTATTCAGTCTGTAATGGCTGTCGGTAGTGGTGGGCTCACTGGGAAAGGTTTTCTTCAGGGCACTCAAACTCAGCTTCGTTATATTCCTATGCAATGGACGGATTTTATTTATTCTGTACCGACCGAAGAGTTCGGGTTTATTGGCGGAGTAGCAGTTATTTTGCTTCTCTTCTCTATGATTTGGAAAATGATTAATATTGCTTCCATTGTTCACGATAAATTTCATAGTGTTGTTTGCATTGGTGCGGTTTCTATCTTATTCTATCATTCTTTTATTAATATAGGAATGGCTATCGGTGTTATGCCAGTTATGGGGATTCCTCTTCCTTTTATGAGTTATGGAGGCACTTTTGTCATTTCAAATTTAATTCTTGTTGGCTTGGTGATGAATGTTCATAGAACTCACTATTTAAAGAGGTCAATATGATAAAAATTATCTCAACAATCGGCGACCCAAATGGCATTGGTATTGAATGTTTGGTAAAAGCTCTCGATTATCTCAATCATAATTGCAGCTGGTTCCTAAATGTCCAACTCGATATTGCTGGTAATCTAAATTTAATCGATAAATATCTTAAAAAAATAAATTATCCTTATAAAATTGTGGATAATTATCTTGTGTTAAATGAAAGAAAATACAAAATTATTTCTCCTACTGATGATATTGATATTGATTTTGGTAAAATACAACAAAATTCAGGTTTAGTAGCTGTACATTCCCTTGAATTTTCTGTTTCCGAACTTGTTAAAAATAATTATGATATTCTCATTACAATGCCAATTTCTAAAGAAGCTATAAAACTTGCCGGGTGGAAATTCCCGGGACATACTGAAATGATAGCTAATGCTCTCGGTGTAAAACATCCTCTAATGATACTCTTTCATAATAATATTCGTGTGGCTCTCGTTACTTTTCATACACCTATCAAAGAACTTCCATTTGAAATTTCTTATAATAGAATTATCCATATTGGTTCTGTTTTTAGCAATTCATTACATAATGATTTCGGAATTGAAAATCCACAAATTGCTATGCTTGGACTTAACCCGCACGCTGGCGAAAATGGGAACATCGGTCGGGAAGAACTTGAAATAGTTATTCCTGCTTTGCGAAAACTGCAGGAACGTGGAATAAATGTTAGCGGTCCCTTTTCGGCAGACGGGTTCTTCGGTTTCGGTGAATATAAGAAATATGATGGTATTTTAGCAATGTACCACGATCAGGGACTAATTCCTTTAAAACTGTTGGCGAACGGCAAGGGTGTTAATTTTACAGCTAACCTGCCAATTATCAGAACCTCGCCTGACCACGGCACTGCTTTTGCAATTGCAGGAAAATCAGCAGCTGACCCTAAAAGCACAATCGAGGCTTTCAAAGCTGCATACACAATTTATGAGAACAGAAAAAGATTAATCTAACGCTAGTTTTCCGGCTGCTATTATTTTTTCATCATCTGCATAGACTGTCGGTTTCTTGATTATGCAGTCTATGTGTATCGGGACGCTGATTTTTCCACCCATTGATAAATTATTGCCGAATGCAATATGAACAGTGCCTAAAACTTTCTCATCTTCCAAAATATCTCCCGAAATTTTCGCTTTCGGATTAGTGCCAATTCCAAATTCTCCAACTGCACGGGCATATTTCCCAACATCTTGAAGTGTTTTTTCTAACTGGCGAGCTTCTTCTGTCTTCCCATAGAACTTCTCGGCAAAGCCATCATTTATTTCTATCATAACTGGTGAAGTAACAAGTCCAAATCCTGCAATAGACCCATCTATAACTACTACTCCATTTGTTTTTCCTTCTATTGGAGCCACATATACTTCACCTGACGGGATATTACCGCTTTCGCCGATATTTCTCAAAACACCAGTTGAAGATATTATTTTCCTCTGCTTAATCGGTATTACTATATCTGTCCCAAGCTTGGTTGTAACACGAACTTCTTTTGTGTTTTTAAGAATTGTGGAGAGCTTATCATTTATTTCAATTATTTCATCCGGATTGGCAGACAAACACCTTGTCATTGATTCTATCGATATCCCAGGCATTGTCCCAATTCGTACTCCTTGCTTAGACGCCTCTCTTCGAGCGTTCGTGTGTGTTATCGATTTTGATGTAGGTGCAATCACCACATCCACGTTTTTCATAAATTCAGCAATTTGATCAGGTGGTTCTTCTCCATTTAGCTTTCTCGGAGACATCTCTAAATAAAACGCCTCATAACAAAGATTTTTCCCCGCTTCAAACAATGCCATCCCTATCTCGCGCATAGGCTCATCAGACAAAACAAGCAAAGTCTCATCTTCTGATACGCCCATATAATTCTTTAAAGCAGTCTGAGCTGTTTTTTTTAATTTAAGTGTAGCCATACCAATGTATATTAATAATGAACAATATTCGATTAATTTTATATATTGCTTTTTTGCTGAAAACAAAATTGCATAACTGCAAGATTTAATATCGTAAAATACTTATTTATTGTAAAAAATACAAGAAAATTAATAAGTAATTAATTTTTTCTCTATATTAAATTATTTTTTAATCGATGCTAATCTGTTTGAATCTGCTTAAATAAATATTCTAAAAAAACGAACTAACAAAATAAATATTTTAAGTTTTTTTTAAAAAAAACTGTCTTGCAAATTTGCAAGACAGTTTTTATGATTTTTTTATAATTATTAATTGTTCGAAGTCTTAGCGCGTATCTTTCTTTCGCTCATTCCTCTTAGATAGTATAATTTAGCACGACGTGCACGTCCTTCGCGCTCAACTTTTATACTTTGTATCATCGGCGAATATAATGGGAAAATTCTTTCAACACCAACTCCGTTGGAAATCTTTCTTACTAAAAAAGTTTCATTAATACCAGAACCACGACGTGAAAGCACAATCCCTTTGAAATTTTGAATACGCTCTTTTTCGCCTTCAACTACTCGAACTGCTACATTTACTGTATCGCCCGGTTTGAAATTTGGTATTTCTGCGAAATTTTCACCGTCTTTGTTTTTACGGGCCTCAATTGTTTTTTCAAGCAGTATTTGATTTACATAATCTAAAGTATTCACTTTTACGCTCCTTAATTACATATGAGATACAAAATTATTAAAATTACTAATATTATCCAAATAAAATTATCCACATTTATTTTTTCTTATTTCTTATTATGCTTTTTATTATTTTTGAAAATTTGTAAGTTTCACTATCTGGTTCGAAATATGTTTTCTCTTGATACAATTACTTCTCTTGCGAAAAGACGCGGATTTGTCTTCCAATCCTCCGAAATTTATGGCGGGCTCAACGGTTGCTGGGACTACGGTCCGTTAGGAGTTGAACTTCTTGCTAATATTAAAAATGCCTGGTGGAAAGAAATGACTTTCCGTGATAACATTGAAGGTCTCGACGCCGCTATTCTTATGCACCCACGAACCTGGGATGCAAGCGGCCACACCTCACAATTCAGCGACCCAATGATTGACAACAAAACAAGCAAAGCACGCCATCGCGCTGATAACTTAATCGAAGATTTTATCGAAAAAATGAGAAAAAAGAATAAAACTGAGCTTGCAAGTGAAATCGAAACTGCTCTCAATCAAGCCAAAGAACCAAACGATTTTTATGATATTATTGTAAAATATCAAATACCTGACCCTGTATCAGGCACTACTGACTGGACTCCGGTCCGCAATTTCAATCTAATGTTTAAAACATTTATTGGTCCAATCGAAGACGATAGCTCTGTCGTTTATCTACGTCCCGAAACTGCTCAAGGCATTTTCGTTAATTTCAAAAACGTTCTTGATACTGCTCGCCAAAAGGTTCCTTTCGGTATCGCTCAAATTGGAAAAGCTTTTCGCAATGAAATAAATACAAAAAATTTCCTTTTCCGCACCCGCGAATTTGAACAAATGGAAATGCAATTCTTTGTTAAACCTGGCTCCGAAAAAGAATGGTTCGATTACTGGAAAGAACAACGCTGGAATTGGTACAATCGCTTGGGAATGAAACAAGAAAAACTTCGCTGGAAAGTTCACGAAAAACTTGCTCATTACGCAAACTATGCTGTTGATATTGAGTTCGAATTCCCGTTCGGTTTCGGTGAAATTGAGGGTATTCATTCACGTACAGATTTCGACCTTCGCAACCATCAGGAATTCTCTGGTAAAAAATTAGAATATGTTGATTCTGTAAACAACGAACGTTATATTCCTTATGTAATAGAAACTTCCGGTGGCGTTTCCCGTTCTTTTATGGCATTCCTTTGCAATGCTTACGACGAAGAAGAAGTCCCTGCCGAAAACGGAAAAACCGACAAACGAACTGTTCTTCGTTTTGCTAATGTGCTTGCTCCTGTTAAAGCCGCCATTCTTCCTCTTGTAAACAAAGATGGTATGCCCGAAAAAGCTGAAGTTATTTATAGAGATTTACAGAAGTACTCTAAAGTTCAGTATGATACTTCCGGGGCTATTGGACGCCGTTACCGCCGTCAGGATGAAATTGGTACCCCATTCTGCATAACTATTGATGGTCAGACTTTGGAAGATAATACTGTTACTGTTCGCAAACGCGATTCAATGCAGCAAGTTAGAATTAATACTGACAATTTGAAAAATTATCTTCTTGAAAACCTGATTTAATAATTTTTTCAAAAATGTCTGCTCTGCATACTTAGTGATAGAGCAGACATTTTTCTTCAGTATTTTTTGTAGTTAATTAAGCTGTTTTTTCTTA
>CALGXJ010000146.1 GCA_937936035.1 Eximiradius proteiniborus | reverse complement strand
TAGGTTTTGGTGGACTGCTTTTTTTCTGTTTGACTGAATTAGGTTCGTTTGAAGAGATGATATCGCGATTGCCAGCTACACATTTAACTGCAACAGGAACACTATCGTGGCAATATGTTCTGGCGTGGTATATCATAGCATTTCAAACATTTATTGATCCAAGTTTTCATCAAAGGTGCGCTGCGGCAAAAAATCCAAAAACGGCAAAGAACGGAATATTAATTTCGATTATTTTTTGGTTAATATTCGATTTTTTGACATTAATAACCGGACTTTACTCTGCCGCTTATTTGCATTTGACTTCGCCGCTTGATGCATATCCAATTCTTGCTGACACTGTGATGCCCAATATGTGGAAAGGATTGTTTTTAGTTGCGATAATTGCAACAGTAATGAGTACATTGGAAAGTTATTCATTTATCAGTGCTGCTACATTTGGAAATGATATTTTCCCTCAATTTTTTAAAAAACTGTCCCCTGAATTAGGAACAAAGATTGGTCTAATAGTAACAGGCATCTTTGGAATATTGCTTGCGATAGCAATACCATCAGCAATTGATTTGATATATAAAACTTCTTCTATTGCAGTTCCAGCATTGATTATTCCGCTAACGGTATCATATACACAAAAATATTATTTGGAGAGAACACACAGCCTGATAATAATGATTTCAACAATATTGCTAACTTTATTCTGGACTTTATCGAATGAGTACAGCGAAAAATTTGGATTGGAAATATTAAATTTCACTCATAATTTTGAACCAATGGTGCCGGGGGTTATTTTGTCAGTATTATTAGGAATAATATTTGTTAAAAAAAGAAGCAAATAGGATCTGGACAATACCGAACGTATTGAGTTTTATTAGATTAATGCTAATTGCTCCAACTGGAATTTTTCTGTGGAACGGCGAGAACATTCTGGCTGCAACACTTGCATTGCTTGGAGGCTTGCTTGATATTGCAGATGGAATAATTGCACGAAAATATAATCAGATATCAGAATTAGGAAAGATAATAGATCCACTAGCAGACAAATTATTCGTCGCGGTTTTAGTAATCGTTTTGTTCATACAAAACAGGCTTCCATTATGGTTTATCTTAGCTGTAATTTCAAGAGATTTGTTAATCATCATAGGTGGTGCAATAATATCAACAAAAATAAAAATAGTTCCTCCTTCAAATTGGCTTGGGAAAATTACTGCTTTGACAATAGGAATTACAATTTTATCAATAATTGTCAATATTGAAAAAATATACACAATTTTAATGTATTTATCCGTTGTATTAATTGTTTCGTCTTTTGTAAATTATGTTGTAAGTGTAACAAAACAAATAAAAGGGATTGAAATTGGCAACAAATAAACGATATATACCATTAAATTCAAAAGAGATTCAGATTTACCGACATCAGAAGGCTATACAAGAAACTAAACGTGAAGAAAAGACAAATAATGCCTTGATTTCACTGAGAAAGAAGAATTTAGCCGTAATTAACGCAAATCCTACTTTGAAAGCAAAAATTGAACGTTTCAATCTGTATGTAAAGAAGAAAAAAATTGACGATATTGTGAAAGTCATTCATTATCTACTTTCAGACTTATATCAAGAAACTCAAGAAGCATAAAACTTCAGCAATAAAACAGATACTAATCCTCTCAAAACTCCAGATTGTTTGCAAATAATTTTTTTATTTAATTGACATTTTGTTTATGCTTTAAGATGAAAACCACGATTTCAGTAAATAATGAAATTTATGAATGCCTTTGCGGTTGAGAAACATCATCGGACAATACCCGTAGATAATTTCTATTTCTTTTTCTTTGGCAATTTCATAAATATTTTTAGGTTTGCTACCTAAAACAAACCAAACTGACTTAATTTTTCCTTTTTCTGCACTTGCAAGTATTTTTTCTGCTTCTTTCGATGGAACAGAAAGAACTAAGTTTAGTGCTTGTTGAGGTATTTCATTAATCGAAGCAAACGAGCGAACACCTTCTATTTCCTGACAAGAACGGCTAACCGCGATTGGGCTGTAATCATTCTTCAAGAAAACTCTGAAAAGCTCATTACCCCAAGCACTATTGTTTCTCGAAACACCAACAATAACAGGAGATTTGTCTTTGAGAAATTCACTTATTATGTTTTTCATATTCATCCTTTTGAAAGCAAATTAATACGGAAGTAATACGAACTGAAAGCATGAATAGTTTCGCACGCCATTTTGACAATGAAATCAGAATTAATGTCATACGATTTTCGCACAAGATTTGGATCATTCTGACAAAAATTCACCAATGCAGACATAATGGCTCATCAGTGCGTCATTTTGACTCACAAATCATTTTGGCACGATGTTGGTATAAGAAAAAGTGAAATGAATTAACAATATTCGAAAGAGGTAAAAAATGACAACATTAAGATTTGATCCGTTCCGTGGTTTCGAGCAGATGCTCCGTAAAATTAACGAAGTAGCTGGCGAAATCGAACGCGGAGTAACTGTGGAAACTGGTGGTTACAACCCACGTATAGACATATTCGAAGATAATTCGAACGTTTATATTGTCGCAGAAATCGCAGGAATACCCAAAGAAAAGGTAAATGTAAAATTAACCGAAGACAGAATCCTAATGATTTCAGGTACAAAAGAACGCAGTGAAGGTGAAAAAGAGAAGACATATTTAAGAAGCGAACGCAATTTTGGTGAATTTAGTCGTTCATTTGTATTACCAGAGAATTTGGATTTATCTGCTGTTAAAGCAAATTATCGTGATGGAGTGCTCGAAATAACAATTGCCAAAAAGCAACCTGAGCCTCCAAAAGAAATAGAAATTGCTATTAGTTAATCAATTATGTTAAACACAAAAGGAGGGATTAGCTATGGCAATAGTAAAATTTGATCCATTCCGCGGATTTGAAACTTTGGCTCGCAGAATGAACAGCTTGATGCAAGATTTCGACAAAGGGTTCAACTTCGATTTCGGTGGTTTTTCTCCAAAGATCGATATTTCAGAAGATGAAAAACACATTTACCTGCAGGCTGAAGTGCCAGGAATTTCAAAAGATGAAGTAAAAGTAACAATTACAGAAGATAATGTTCTGACAATCAAAGGCGAAAAGAAACGCGAGCAAAAGACAGAAGACAACAAGGAAGGGTATTCGTACATCCGTATTGAACGTAGTTTTGGAGAATTCTGCCGTTCGTTTATGTTGCCGGAAAATGTTAAGAAAGACAGCATTAATGCTAAGTTTGAAAATGGAGTTCTAAATATTACTTTGGAAAAAATTGAACCAGAAAAACCTAAAGAAATCGAAGTTAAGATTGAATAAAGATACAGCGAGCCAGGAAGGCAAGACACGGTTAAAAAGCCGTGTCTTTTTTTTATTAATCAATATCAATTTCTTTTGCAGGGATTTTAAATAATATTGCAATGGCAGAGAATAGCATTGTGTAGAGAGTTGCAGACACACCATATTGAAGGAAAAATTTCCAAAATGATGTTTCGGCAGGTTTCAAATAGAAGAAAAAGTAGATTAAATTATGAATAAATGAAGAAATTAAGACAACGACAGTAAAGCGTAAAGTATTCAAGTTAGATTTGATATTTCTTTCTTTGTGAAAGAAACCAGCAAGATAAGATGCAACTAATTTTGCGAGAGCATTAGTTCCAATCACGTCTCCAGATATGAAATCAAAGACCAGTCCAATTCCGAATGCAAAGAATAATCCAACGAACTGCCCTTCGGCTAAGGTAATCCATACACACAGTATTAACAGCAAATCAGGAGTAACGTTTTCAATAGCAATAATATCGACAAATAACAATTCAACGAGCATTAATAATAAAGCAAGAATGGCATAGACAATGTATCTTATCTGAATTTGCTTGAGGTAATATTTATTTTCAACTAATTTCATTATTTCCTAAGTCTATTTTTTGCTTTAATAGTTTCTTCTATTTTTTTAGTGAGTTCAACAATTTCTTCATCTACGATGTAATCAATAACGTAAACCTGCTCTAATGAAGCAAAATTAGCATAAGGTTCGACAATAATTTTATGAAAGAGCGAGCCATATTCTTTTTCGACTTTAACTACCTTACCAATTGGGAGGTTATGTGGATATTTCACGCTATAATTGGAAGTAACAATCATATCTCCGGGATAAACTTCAAAAGAAGTAGGGATATTGTTAAGAACAAGATGATTGCCGCCTTCCCAGCTTAAAATTCCATCAATCTGATTTCTAAAAATTTTTGCAGAAACTTTAACGTGTCGATTATTAAGAGTTTCCACCAAAGAGTATCTATTTGTAGTAGCAACAACTTCGCCGACAAGACCTGCATCCGTACGGACTGCCATACCTTCCCGGAGGCCGTCTCTTGTTCCCTTGTTGATAGTAACATAAGAACGCATCTGAACGTTGGTTTTATTCACAACTTCAGCTGGAATAAGTTTTTCAGATGAAGTATCTTTGAGAGCAAGCATAGAGCGAAGTCGGTTATTCTCAATAAGAGCACCTCTCATTTTGATAACTTCAGAGGAAAGCTGCAAGTTCAGATCACGAAGAGCTTTATTTTCGCTTCTCAGAGCAACCGGATTAGGTACCCAAGAAAAAATCTTTTGCATATTGCTAATTGAAGCAATTACAACAGCTCTGAAGCCACTAATTTTAGAGACTTCGCCTAATGAAATCAAAGACAAAGAGATAACACAAAGCGCTGTAAATGTTATTAATACCTTAAAACGCAATATTGTTTTAATGAGTTCCTGCATCTACAAAACGATATTAATACCGAGTGCTTTTAATGAGAACAGAACGGAAGTCGCTAAGATTTTCGAGAACTTTCCCGGTACCACGGACTACAGCTGTGAGTGGATCTTCTGCAATATGAACAGGTAGTTTCGTTTCTTCACGGATGCGTTCGTCCAATCCTTTGAGCAGAGCACCACCACCGCTAAGCATAATTCCACGATCGTAAATATCAGCGGCTAATTCGGGTGGGGTTCGTTCCAAAAGACGAAGCACAGCGTTTACAATTTCCTGAACAGATTCAGATAAGGCACTGCGAATATCTGCAGAGGTTACTTCAATCATTCTTGGGACGCCAGTGAGCAAATCGCGTCCTTTAACTTCTATTTCCAATTCATCTTTAAGAGCGACAGCTGAACCGACAGAGCATTTAATTTGTTCTGCGGTGCGTTCCCCTATCAGGATGTTATGTTGGCGACGGAAATAATTAACAATAGCGGCAGTCATTTCATCGCCTGCGATTTTAATTGATTCGTCGCTAACTATACCGGAGAGAGCAATCACAGCAATTTCAGTTGTGCCACCACCTATATCAACAATCATATTTCCAACTGGTTCGTGGACATTCAGCCCGATACCTATAGCACTTGCCATAGGTTCGGCAATGAGATGGACTTCTTTAGCACCGGCGTGCTCGCAACTATCCCGCACAGCTCTTTTTTCAACTTCTGTAATCCCACTGGGAACACAAACAACAACTCTACGAGCAGGCTGCCAAGACATTGAGACTTTGCGAATAAATGCTCTCAGCATACCTTCTGCTATTTCGAAATCAGCAATTGCTCCATCTTTCATTGGGCGGATAATCTTTATATCACGGTGAGTTTTGCCAATCATCTGCTGAGCATCGTGACCGATTGCAATAATATGTTTATCGGAGCGGTCGAAAGCCACAATCGAGGGTTCATTAAGAACTATACCTTTGCCTTTCACCCAAATAAGAGTGTTGGCAGTGCCTAAATCTATTGCAACATCATTCGAGAAAAAATTAAATAGTGCCATTATTTTGATTATCTTAAATTCATACAATTTGTAAAATACAAAAATAAGCAAAATTATTTTACTTTTTTATTAAAGTTTACAGATATAATAATTTTCAATTACAATTATTGCTTAATAACTTCTATTATATAATTTTAAAAAGGAGCAATTATTATGAATTCGCAACTAAGCAATGATAAACTAATTGAGATTTTGAGAAACTGGCAAAAATTAGAAGATGCAGCTGTTGCAAACACAACAGAGATTATTAAAAATTCGCGAAATCCATTTATTCAGATAATTATGGAAATAATTCGCCAGGATTCAGTTATGCACAGACGCATTCAGCAATTAGTAATAGATAGTCTTGAAATGAAAGATTTTGCTATTGACCCAGGCGAGATCGAATTATTATGGGAGAAAATTGAGGAACACGACGAGATGGAGAAGAAAGTTGTCAAAATTGCGGAAATTGCTCGTAATGAAACTTCATCACCCGTTGTTAGGTATTTGCTCGATTATCTGCTTGAAGATGAGCGAAAACACGACAATCTGCTTATTAAATTAGAGCATCTCAAAAAATAAGATAAATTATTTGCAAAAAAAGGAAAGCTGCCCGAGGCATCGGGCAGCTTCTTATATTTTTTGTTCGGACGGGGGGAATCTCCGAACTGTTACAAACGCGACAAATTTTTGTCTTGTTTTATTCTGCCGACACGAGCAAGGTAATACTTAGTCTCGGCATCAGCGGGATCTTTATCGGCATCAACAACGAGAAAAATATTCTCATTGTAGGGGAAATTAGAAATTGATTTCAGCTTTTCATAAATATCTTGAAAATTCTCTGAAGAATCAATTTTTGAGATTATTTCTACCGGGATGCAAGCCGGCTCGTTAATCAATGAATAAGCATAATAATATTTTTTGCTCATTTTGCCGGAAATATTATACTTCCCGCGCAGAAACCCTTCAATTTTTACTTTTGCAAGTCCCAATCCTTCAATTTCTTTGGCAGATGCGTAGGAGAGATCTAACAATCTACGCTGGATATGGGGACCGCGGTCATTAATTCTCACCAGTGTTGCTTTGCCATTGGACAAGTTAGTAACTTTCAGAATAGTTCCGAATGGCAATCTGCGGTGAGCAGCAGTGTTTTCGAACATATCGAAACGCTCGCCGGAAGATGTGCGTCTTTTGTGGAATTTGTGTGCGTAATGCGACGAAATCCCACTTGTCGAAAACAGATAGAAAGCATTTAAGTTTGTTTTTGAAATTATTTCTTTGTAATCATCTTCGTTTTTTTCAACATTTTGTCCTTTAACTTCATCGTCGATTTCAATTATATTTCCTTGCGCAACACCCAAAAATTGAATTGAGACTAATGCGATTAAAGGAATTAAAAGCCACAGAACACTATAACGGCTTTTGAATAATTTAGAATAACCCATGGAGTTCTTCACTCCTATTTTTTGAAACATACTTTTGTTAGAAGCGTTTTAGCTTCTAAAACTTCCCCCCTGAATAATCCTCTATTTGTTTAACATAATTGTTATAATTTTGTAAATTTCGAAACCAATATAACGATATTTATTTTAAATAATTGTAAAAAATTGGATTGAAAATTAAATTTATCGCTCCCGATTAAAATCTAACCCACGAAAATTATTATATATTGTATGTTTCAAGAAAATGAAAAAATGATTAAAAAAATGTAATTTTTCATTTTTGATAGCAATTCACCTCCAAACAGAACAAATAATTGATAAAAATATTATCATATAACATTCATTAATCTCATATGTTAATTAATCCAAAGGGTCTTTTCAATCATAGAAAGGGGAAAAATTGGTAATAATATAATTTAGTTTTGTGAGTTTAAAGCATATCAAATTCAATAATAAATATGTTTCAAAGAATAAAAAAAGGCTACCTTGTTTTTGGGGTAGCCTCCTGAAAATAATATTGCAATAATATTGCAATATTATTGCAATATTATTTTACTATTTTCTGGTGAAGAGGGAATTTGGAAGTGAATTGGCGAACTTCTTCAGCAACTTGTTTATGAAGTTTCTCATCATCGATATTAGAAAGGACTTTGTCGATAAGTTCAGCAACATATTTAAAATCATCTTCTTTAAATCCGCGGGTAGTAAGTGCCGGTGTTCCAAGACGAATACCCGAAGTAATAAGA
>CALGXJ010000145.1 GCA_937936035.1 Eximiradius proteiniborus | reverse complement strand
GGAAAAGGCGGAGCATCTGCGGGAAGGCTTGTCAATTTCGGAATTGGTCAGGGTGAAATACTTGTTACACCACTTCAAAGGGCAGCATACACGGCAGCGATTGCAAATGAAGGCACATATTATCAACCTCATCTTGTGCGTGCAATATCAAACAACATTTCAAACAAGATTGAGCCAGTGGCTTTTTCATCAAGGAAACTGCCAATTGACAAAAAAATATTTAGGATTATTAAGGATGGAATGTTTGACGTTGTGAACGCACCGGGAGGGACAGCATCGTATGCGAGGATGACTTCGGTTGAAGTGTGTGGCAAAACAGGAACAGCACAAAATCCGCACGGGAAAGACCATGCCTGGTTTGTTTGCTTTGCACCGAAGGAAAATCCCCGAATAGTGCTTGCTGTATTAGCTGAAAATTCAGGGTTTGGAGGAGCGGTTGCCGCACCAATAGCCAAACAGTTGCTCGAAGCATTTTTCCATCCTGAGACATTCGATAAGAATAAGATTTACGTTCCTAAAGATCCATCGCAGGAGGACAGTATACCTGGTGATGATACTGAAGTGGAAAGTGAGTTTCGCCAGGCAGCCTTGCATGAAGATATTAATCATTAGATATAATAATAGGTGTTCTTATGAGAAATTTTTATTTATATTCTTTATGTTTGTTGTTATTTAACTTTGGTAGTGCTCTTTCGCAAAAATATTCACAACCGGAAAGTGTTGTTTACGATCAGAAACGTAATTGCTATTATATTTCTAATGTTGGAGTGCAGGGCGTTTATGATGGACAAATTATCAAACGCAGTTCTAATGGAACTCTTGAATATTTAATTGCTGTCAATCAGTTGCAAGATCCGAAAGGAATGTATATAATCGGGGATACACTTTTTGTTGCAGACAATTACAAGTTGTATTACATCAATTTAACATCCCGAACAATAGTTGGATCGACACCACTTGGGCTGTCCAACTTATTTTTAAATGATATTGTTGCTGATGAAAAAGGCTATATATACATTTCTGACACATATCAAGCCAACATTTTTAAAGTAAAAGCAAGCAAACCTGATGAATTTGAGCAATTATCCTTTTTAGGACAGATGTCCAATGCAAACGGGATGATACTCGATAAAGAAAACAACAGGATACTGATTGTTACTTATCAACCAAATGCTTTGATTTATGCGTTAAGTTTGGAAACGTTTCAGATTTCAGTAATCCGGAATTCGAGTTTGAGTTACTTAGATGGAATAGCGAGAGATAAAGAAGGGAATTACTATGTATCAGCCTGGGGAAATAATAATTTGGGTGGTATATACAAATATGACAGAAATCTAACAGAACCACCTACACTTGTTTATGGACCATTGAACGGACCGGCAGATATATTAATCGACACAATAAACAACATCCTTGTAATTCCTGAGATGGGTGCAAGTAAAGCTCATTTTATTAGTTTGAGCAATGAGATTCAGTCGCCGAACCTATTATTCCCACCGAATAACAGTAATAGTTTTGGCAAAAATGTAGAATTAAGATTTTCAAAAGTATTCGAAGCAATTCGCTATGAAGTGCAATTGAGCAACGATGAAAACTTTTCCAACATTGTATTCGCAAAAGAAGTGAATGATACGCTATTATCTGTTGAGCTGGAGCAGGTATCAACAAAATATTATTGGCGGGTAAAAGCTATTTCCCTTACTGAACAAAGTGAATGGAGCGAAGCGTGGAATTTTACGAGTGCTGCAAATTTCTATGAAAAGCCAATACTATTGCAGCCGACGAACGGGAATTTGAAAACTCCTCGTCAGCCAACATTTGTTTGGACAAAATCAAATCAGGCTTTATATAAGCTCCAGATTTGGACAAACGAAAAAGCTCAGGGGAATCCAATTATTGAAATAGGAAATATTACAGACACAACATATAAATTAATTGTAAATCTTGATCTTCAAACTACTTATTATTGGAGAGTGATGGCATATTCTGGATATGTAAATAGCGGATGGAGCGAAATGTATATGTTCAATGTCAGCGAACAAGCGCCATCTGCCCCATTACTATACAGTCCTGAAAATGAAGCGACAAACATTTCACTTACCCCCCAATTCGTCTGGCAAAAAACAGACGCGGCAAATTATCGTATTCAAATAAGCAAGACTTCAAATTTCAACAGTATTGTGCTTGATATTACTGAGCTTACAGATACAACTTACGCACCAACTGAACAGTTGGAAGAAAACACACGCTATTGGTGGAGAGTGCGTGCCTATACCGGTTCGCAAGGTAGATGGTCGCCGGTTTATTCATTTACAACACTGAATTTATCGACAGTCAATGAAAAAGACAATATTAGATTACAGATTTATCCAAATCCAGCAAATAACTACATTAACATAGAATCGGACGAGGAAATTTATCAGGTTACGATTATTAATAGCGTAGGTCAGTCGGTTGTTCAATACAACATAAATGAAGAAAAAACGTTTAGAATTTATTTTGATAGTATTAGTTCGGGTAACTATTACATATTATTTAAATTGAAAAACAATGATTATCTAAAAAAATTAATAATCGAAAAATAATATGATTGAAAAAATAAGGTCAATCGCAATTGAAGCCGCTTATGAAGCAGGGAAAATACTCAAAGAAGGCTACGGTAAGAACATAAAAATCGGGTCGAAAAGCGGAGTAAATGATTTAGTAACTGAATATGATATTAAATCAGAAAAAAAGATAATAGAAGTAATATCATCGGAATTTCCCGGTAGCAATTTTCTTTGTGAAGAAAGCGGAAAATCGGATAAAACTGAAAGCCCGATGAGGTGGATAATTGACCCATTGGATGGAACGGTCAATTATGCTCACAAAGTCCCAATTTTTAGTGTAAGTATTGCAGCAGAGCTCGATGGAGAAATTGTAGCAGGAGTAGTTTATCAACCGATGTTGGACGAGTTGTTTGTTGCAGTAAAAGGGCAAGGGGCGTTACTAAATGGAGAAAGGATTTTTGTAACGAATTGTGATAATATAAATCGTTCGTATCTTGTTACCGGATTTCCATATAATGTAGGAGAAAATCCGGGTAATTGCATAGAAGTCTTTGTTGATATAGTTCAGCTTGGAATACCTGTTCGTCGACTTGGTTCGGCAGCATTAGATCTGGCGTATGTAGCGGGCGGACGTTTTGATGGTTTCTGGGAAATTGATTTAAATCCCTGGGATGTTGCAGCAGGAATATTATTGGTTGAGGAAGCCGGCGGCAAGGTGTCTAATTTCGATAGAAGCCCATATAAATTAGGTGACAGAACAATATTGGCAACTAATGGATTGCTTCACATAAAAGCAAGCGAATTAATAACAACTTGTTCACTTGAAAGGAGGAAAAGATGAACATAGCTGTAACTTATATGTCAGGCTCCGGAAATTTATTTACTGTGATAGATGGTAGAAATTATAACTTTTCGTTGAAAGAGTTATCAAAACTTGCAAAATTTCTTTGCCATTCAAATCAATTCAATGGAGTTAGAACAGAAGGATTAATAGTAATTCAAAAACCGAAAGATGACAAAGTAGATTTTGATGTAGATTTCTTTAATCCCGATGGTTCAAGCGGAATGATGTGTGGAAATGGTGGAAGATGTGCCATTTTTTATACAAATAAAAATAAGATCACTGAAAATAAAGAACCTAAATTTAGATTTTCAGGGAAAATATATTCTGGAAGAATCAACGACAAAATTGAAATTGAATTCGAGCCACCAAAAGAAATTCGCCCTGTTAGCATAGATATTAACGGACGTAATTATAACGGGACTTTTGTCGATATTGGAACTGAGCATTTTGTATTGGAAATAAAGGCAAACACACCAGATAGTTTCTACAAATTGGATATTACAAATTTAGGTAAGTTCATCAGAAATCATAGTTATTTTGCACCGAAAGGAACAAACGCTAATTTTTATCTTGAATGGAACGGTAAAATTCTTCTTAGGACATACGAGCGCGGGGTCGAAGCAGAAACAGGAGCTTGCGGAACGGGCGCAATATCAACTGTATTAGCGTATCATAAAAATAATATAGCAAAAAGCATAACAGAAGTAATCCCAACTTCCAAAATACCGGTATGGGTTGAAATAGTTCGCAGTGGAGAACAAATTGAAAAAATAATATTATCAGGACCGGCCGAAATAACAGGTTCGCAGGAAGTAATATTGCCTGATAACTTTATGGAGATTGAAGCACGTATTGGATAATATCTGCTGCGGTGCGTGCCTGTTCGGAGGTGATTTCTAGATAAAATACAGCACGAATAATTTGTGCATCGAAATGGCTTAGCAGTAAGCCATTTTTTTTGCATTTATCAATAAAATCAAAAGGATTGACTGAAGAGGGAAGTTCGAATCGAACAATATTTGTCTGGATACGGGACAAATCCACATTGATTTGTTCATTTGCCGAAATCAATGAAGCAAACAAACGAGCATTTTCGTGGTCTGCTTTAAGTAGCTTTAAATTATTTTCAAAAGCGTAAATTCCGGCAGCGGCAAGAATACCAACCTGCCGCATACCTCCTCCTAATATTTTTCTCCAATGACGAGCTTTTTCGATGTATTCAGCGGTTGATACAATAAGCGAGCCAATAGGGGCCCCAAGCCCTTTCGACAGGCAAACAGAAATTGTGTCGAAATATTTAGCGTACGTAGCACCACCAATTCCAGTTTCAACAATTGCATTCCAAATCCGAGCACCATCGAGATGAAGTTTGATATTGTAAGAGTTAGCTAAATCCGAAAGTTTTTGAATATATTCGATAGGAGCAATAGTTCCACCGTGTCGGTTATGAGTGTTTTCCAAGCATATTACAGATGTTTTTGGAAAATAATATATATTTGGTCTGATAGCATTTTCAATTTGATTTAAATCTGGAAAACCGAATTGAGAGCTGATTGTTTTAATTTGAACATTTGAAATAATTGCCGGAGCAGCTGTTTCGTAGTAAAAAATGTGAGCATCGGCATCAGCAATTATCTCGTCGCCCGGCGAGGTGAGCACTTTTAGACAAAGTTGGTTACTCATTGTGCCGGAAGGGACGAACAGAGAAGCCTCTTTACCGAAATAAGCAGCAATTTTCTCCTGAAGTAAATTGGTAGTTGGGTCTTCGCCATAGACGTCATCCCCGACTTCGGCACTGGCAATTGCTTGCCGCATTGCTTCATCGGGGCGAGTCAGAGTATCGCTTCGTAAATCAATCATCTTAACTTTCTTTGAATTTCTTCATAATTTCTTTTGCATTACCTTTTTTCTTGGGAACAAGAAGAACAGTTTTTGGTGATAGAGTATCAAGAGTTTGTCGCTTCATACTTGGATAATAAACACCGGTAAAAATATGACCTTCAGAAATATAAGCTAAATTTTCACTTAAGATAGGACTATTGGAAAATCTTTTTTGTATCATTTCTTTCATTTGTTCCGGAATAGCAGTTGTATCATTTGGATTATAAATATAGGCAATCAGCACATCAGGTGACATATGCGAATGGATTTCGTCTTTTGGAATTTTACTATCTTTATATTTATCAATAATTCTTTGTTGCATTAATTCTTTCGAAATATCAACAATTTTAGAGCTATCGAGTTTATTAACAGCAACAAAGAGAAAAGTTGTATTGCCACCTTCATTTTCGTCGTAAATTTCATCAATAATTTCATATTTGAAGGATTTTTGGAAAAGAAAGAAAGCAGCAACAATAAGAATCGCTAAAGGAACAAGAAAATACAATAATTTTTTTGGCATAAAACACCATTTATAGAATATGAAGAAAATCTTGTAAGTAAGGAGTTGCAAAAGTGCTAAAAGCGAGCATAATAGTAGCAATACTCATAGGAACGACAAAATTATCATCCATTTTTAGTTTTTTAGAAGAGGCTTCAGCAAATCCACCAGCTATTGCACCAAGAGAGCCGGCAATAAAATAAGACACAGGAGCATTGAATGAAGTGCCGATGACGAACACAGCAGCGATAGCGGTTGTAATGAATGCGATAGTCCCTTCCCACGATTTATTGAAAAGTTTGTGGCGACCAAATTTTCTACCGATAAGAGCTGCCGCGATATCCGATACTATCAAAATTGTGAATGCTGTAACAGCAATAATCTTTGGGAAAATCAGGATGGTAATTACAGCAGAAATAAGAACCCAGGAAGCACCATTAAGTAAAATCTTATTCTTTTTTCGTTCGTGTTTTCTTAGAATACCACCAAAAAGTTGCTTATAAATCTTACGTAAATACTCATTTTTTTTAGTAGAAATATCAATAGTAACCATTATAACAGCGAGAAGAAACAAAATTACAATTGCAGTTTTCCTCTCGACAAAAATATAACCAATTGGTATAGACAATGAACATAAATGAATTAGCTTACGAACAACTTCTTGATGATAAGGTATTTGCTTTTTTTCTTTTTTATCAATTTTCAAATCAATCCCATTGCCATTCTGGGATTTTTCGACAAGAATCTCATCATCCAAATTATTTTCAAGTTGTTTCGTTGTATTCATAATTGAAATTAATTATTATTAGATGTAAAATACAAAATTATGAAAACTTTAACAAAAAATGCTAACGCAAAAATAAACATCGGACTTCAGGTATTAAACAAACGAAAAGACAATTACCATAATATTAACTCAATTTTTGTTCCTATAAGTCTTTGCGACGAAGTAACAATAAGCGAAAGCAACCAATTTGAGCTTCGAAGCAACGTCAAATTCAACATTCCTGATGATGAGAACTTCGTGATAAAAGCAGCAAAAAAATTCAATGAAGCACTAGGAATAAGTAAATCATACAAGATAAGATTGAATAAAGAGATACCGATGCAAGCGGGGCTTGGCGGTGGCAGTGCAGATGCAGCAATTGTATTGAAGATGCTCAACGAAATGAATGGTAACCCATTTAGTGATGGATATTTAGCAAAACTTGCCCTTGAAATTGGTTCTGACGTTCCATTTTTTATTTTCAATAAGCCGGCAGTAGTAAAAGGTCGTGGAGAAATACTTGAATTTATTGAGTTTAAAAACGATATGAATGTATTAGTAGTTTTTCCAAACGTTAATATTTCTACAAAAGACGCTTACGAAGCGTTGCAAAGGACAGAAGAAGCGGTGCAAGAAATAGATTTTTATTCTGCATTGAAAGCAGTGCAGTATCAATTGATAATAAATGATTTTGAGCAATATGCAACTCAAAAACATAAAGAAATCAAAGAAATTAAGGATATTCTTTATGGAAATGGCTCATTTTTTGCTTTAATGAGTGGAAGTGGTTCTGCTGTTTATGGAATGTTTCATAGTTTAGAAGAAATGGCAAAAACAGCAGAAAAATTACATAATTATAAAACATATTTTTGCAAAACAATATAGAAAAGTATGAACATATTACTTGTATCTGCAGAAATTGAACCATTTGCAAAAACGGGTGGATTAGCAGATGTGTGTGCCACCTTGCCGAGAGAATGGCAAAGGCTTGGACAAAATCCAATCGTTGTGATGCCCAAATATGGGTTTATTAATGTAGAAAAATGGGGATTTCGTCCAACATATCTTACATTAATTGTTCCAATGGGCTACTGGACAGAGTTTGCACATATATGGGAAGGGACACTTCCAAATAGCAATGTTCCGGTATATTTAATTGAACACAATCATTATTTTGATAGACCGGGAATCTACGGCGAAGCAAATGAATATCCTGACAACAACAGAAGATTTATTTTTCTTGCAAGGGCGGCGTTTGAGGTAGCTAAAGCTTTAGATTTCACACCGGATATTATTCACGCACACGATTTTCATACGGCATTTGCTATGCCATTTCTCAAAGCAATATACAGAAAAGAACATAGATTTTCGAAGACAGCAGGAGTATTCACAATTCATAATCTTGCATATCAAGGACGCTATGAACCGCACTCAACAATGGAATTTTCGACGTTTGGGATGAAGGAGTTCTATCCGGGGTCGTGGTTTGAGTTTTATGGGAGCGTGAATTTTATGAAAGTCGGAATAATGTTTGCAGACAAAATTACAACAGTAAGCCCGACTTATGCACGAGAAATTCGATATCCTTATTATGGAGAGGGACTTCACGATGTATTAAATTATCGGGGGGCAGATTTAATTGGGGTGTTGAACGGAGTTTATTATAATGACTGGGATCCGAATGTTGATAGACATATTTATAAGAATTACAATTTAGACAGTTTATTTGTGAAAAACGAAGTAAAGAGGAGTTTTTTATATGAAAATGGGTTAAATGATTATGATAATCTGGATAAGCCTCTTATTGGAATGGTGAGCCGACTAACAGAACAGAAAGGGATTGACTTAGTACGTTATAAAATCGAGCAGTATTTAGGAGAAGGAGCGTTTAGGTTTGCATTGTTGGGTTCCGGGAATAAAAACGATGAAAACTTTTTTGTATATCTGAAATGGAAATATCCGAAAGATGCTCTAATTCAAATTGGATACAGCGATTTACTTTCGCATAGAATAATTGCAGCGTCGGACTTTTTTTTAATGCCATCGCGGTTTGAGCCTTGTGGACTAACGCAGATGTATTCAATGAAGTATGGGACAATACCGATTGTTCGGCAGACGGGTGGTTTAGCAGACACAGTGTTTGAGTACAATTATGCAACAGGTGAAGGCAATGGATTTAATTTTTACCAGTATAACGCAGATGACATGGCTTGGGCAATTCGTCGGGCATTATCGATATACAACAATCAGCCGCACTGGGATATTATCCGGCAAAATGCAATGAAAATGGATTTCTCGTCGAGCAAAACTGCAATGGAATATCTAAAAGTGTTTACCTGGGCACTCGAAAAAGTATAAAAAAAGGAGGCAAATGATTGCCTCCTTTTTTTATAAGTTTAATCCTTATTTAGCTTCTTCGGCTTTTTCTAAAATAAAGAAGTTAATACCAGAAACTTGTTTAGCCATACCGTAGAGAGCAATTTTTTTACCTACGAGAGGGATAATTTTTTCAACAGCGTAGGTATTGTCATTTTTGTCGATGACAACGTAATAAGTTTCAGCAGATTTGAAGAGCAGGAAAGCACCATTTTTAAACATTTTAGTAGCAGCTTGCACATCAGCCAGAGGAGTATTGTTGCCTTGGGCAGCTAAATCGAGGTTGATAAGTTCACCAGTCAAGGGTGTTTGAGTAAAGTCGTTAGGGTCTTGGGTTTGCTTGAGAGCTTCTTCCATAGTAGGAGTTTTTTCTAATTGTTCAGGTTTAGGTTGTTCTTTGCAAGCAGAAACAACGACCATTAAAACAGCAAGAAACAATAATATTTTTTTCATTTATCTACTCCTCTTTATTCCACAGGTTGCATTTGTTTAGCAAAAATTACAGCGAAGCCATTGATATAGCGGATTTCTCCAGCAACGCCGAGATTTTTCACCCCGGCGAATTTTGCAAGACTGCGACTATCGAAAGCATTTTTATTATTATATACTAAATAGATTTGGTCGGCTGATTTAAGAGCAAGGGGCTGATTTTTTTTGATCATTTCATCAGCTTCAGCTTTTGTAACGATGGGATCTGCACCCATAGCTAATTTTGTAAGGCTAATAACTTGCCCCGTAACATCAGCTTTAAACTGCTGAGTTTTTAATGCCTTTTGAGGTTGAGCAACGGGCTTAGCAGCTTCCTGAGAAAGAGTTTTTTTAGTTGCTTCGGCAGGCTCTTGGGGAAGAGTTTTTTTGACAGCTTCCTGAGCATTCACAGCAACGAAAAGCAGAGCAAAAAGGCTTAACAAACCAAATATTTTTTTCATAGTCCAACTCCATCAAATATTAGTTAGAAGTTTTAGCGTAAGGAACACCAGCAACTTTCTGATAAGAGATTTTCATCTTGATATATCTGTCGTTGCCAGAACCCTGCAAGAAACCAGCGCTGCCACGTTCAACCAGCACTTTAGCATAATTATAATTTGTTTGACCTTGGCGAAGTATACGAACGACAAAAACGATACCTGTATTTGAAGATTCAAGCTGCAAAAGATTTATTCTTCGTTCAGCAAAATTCAAAGTATTGAGTGCAGCTTTCTCAAAAACATTATCAAGTGTATTTGTTTCCCAATAAGTATCAGCAATTTCAACTCTATCGGTAGGAGTTCCGGTACCAATGCTGATTTGGCTTGCAGAACCAAAGAATAATGCACCGGATGTGCGATTGTCTAAACCAAGGTGCCACTTTGTTTTTTCAGTAGCTTTAAGATTTTCAGGTTTGTTATTTGCACCATAAATAGTCAAGCCAGAACCATTTTGAGATTCGAAAACATACATTCTGATGTCGTCTGTTTCGAAGCGAGTAGCCGGCGACCAGGTTACTGAAGTCGAGCCAGTGCTTGTTTTGTTGTCGGAATTAACAGCTTTCAAAGTGAAAGTATAGACAACACCTTCTTGCAAACCAGTAATTTTGTAATTGTCAGTTTTGCCGATTTTGATTGGTGTCATAGGGTTGCCGCCAGTAACAGTAAGCTCATAACCGGAGAACCAGCTTGAATCGTGGCTTGCTGATTTGTCCCATTTAAGCATAACTTCGGTTGCACTTATAGAAGTTGCACGTAGATTAGTTGGAGAAGCAGGAAGAGGTTTGTCAACAGTGATAGGATCTTCGGTGTCTTCTTCGCAAGCAGTAAAGATAAGAGTGCTAAGCGACAAAAACGCAAGCAAACTAAACAATCTTAGAAATTTCATAATACCCTCGAAAAATATTGAAAAAATTAATAATAAATGATTAACGTCATTTGTATCATTGAATTGAACGAAATTGCAATTTATTTAGTGTAATTACTATGAATAACGAAACTTTTTTGGAAATGTTACAACGAGCAACAGAATGGATAATCAGATATTATGAAAATATTGAAAGTTATCCGGTGAAATCGCAAGTGAAGCCTCGGGAAATTTTCGATAAAGTAAAAATGCTTGATAACAGATCTCCTTCGAGTATTGAAGAAATAATGTCTGACTTTGAAAAAATACTTTTACCAGGAATAACGCACTGGCAAAGCCCTAATTTTTTTGCATATTTTCCGGCGAACACCTCTCCCCCATCTTTGCTTGCTGAAATTCTAACTTCTGCTATTGCTGCGCAGTGTATGGTGTGGGAGACATCACCGGCTGCCGCTGAATTGGAAGAATATACATTGAATTTGTTGCGTGAATATATTGGTCTACCAGAAATCTTTAGTGGAGTAATTCAAGATACAGCATCGACAGCAACGCTTGTAGCATTAATAGTAGCAAGAGAAAAAAAATCTGCTTTTTCAATTAATGAAAACGGTTTTGATGGAAAAAACTATAGAATATATTGCTCGGAGCAAGCTCATTCATCTATTGAGAAAGATGCAAAAATTGCAGGGTTTGGAAGAAAAAATGTTGTTAAAATTGCAACAGATGAAAATTTTTCGATGCAAGCTAAATTACTTGAAAAATCTATTATTGAGGACATTGAAAGAGGGTATATTCCGTGTGCAGTTGTGTCGGCATTTGGGACAACGGGTTCGACAGCAATAGACCCAATAAACGAGATTGCAGAGATAGCCGCAAAATATGATATATTTCATCACGTGGATGCAGCTTTAGCAGGATCGGCTTTGATTTTGCCCGAAATAAGGTATATTGCTGAAGGCATCGAAAAAGCTAATTCAATTGTATTTAACCCACATAAATGGCTGCTGACAAACTTTGATTGTTCTGCACACTTTGTAAAAGACAAGGAAACACTTATCAGAACTTTTTCGATAACTCCTGAATATTTAAAAACATCAGTAGATGAACAAGTAAATAATTACCGGGACTGGGGAATACAGCTTGGGAGACGTTTCCGTGCATTAAAATTATGGTTTGTTTTGAGATATTACGGGTTGGAGGGATTGCAGAATTTTATTCGAGAGCATATATCACTTGCAAAATACTTTGCAGAAAGCATTATTGCAGAGGGTGATTTTGAACTGCTTGCACCTGTTAATTTCAATACAGTGTGTTTCAGATATATTGGATACAGTGAAAGAACAAAAATTGATGAAATTAATGAAAAATTGCTGAAAACATTGAACGCAAGTGGTAAAATATATATAACACACACAAAGCTAAATGGGAAATACACAATTCGATTTGTCGTTGGGCAAACAAATACAAAAAAGCGGCACGTAGATGCCGCTCTGGAACTAATCAAACAAACTGCGAGGAATTTAGTTTAGGTTACAAGAACCACCACAACAACCACCAAAATCGCAAGAAGAAGGCATTTCGGATGAACTGCCTTGCGAAAGAAAACCTGTTGTAGACATAACTTTTTTGTAAGCTGTTGAGTTGCAGCTTGGACATACGATAGCACGTTCATCTTCGCGAACTTTGTGGAAAATTTCATATTTTGTTCCACATTGTTCACATTTGTAAGTGTAAATCGGCATTAGACTACAAAAATTTGTTTTACATTACTCTGCATTCATATAGACGAGAGATTAACTTTTATATTATGAATAATTTTTTTCTTTTTAAATTGCATTTTTGTTTAATTATATCACTGATATTAAGATGAAAACAAAGAAAATTGACAAGAACAGGACTATTGAAGTAAAGTCTAGTTACAGTTGGTATATAGCGATTGGAGTATTTCTGTTAACAACAGCGATTTTCTTTTGGGAGCATTTGTTTGGGAGTGCATATTTGTGGGAAGACTTTGCCGAGTATGTATATCCTGTTCAGACATTTGCAGCGAGGGAGTTTGCACAGGGAAGAATACCGCTTTGGAATCCTTTTGCATTTGCAGGAATGCCATTTTTGGCTGATTTGCAGGTCGGATTTTTCTATCCATTGAATCGAATTTTAACGTTATTTGTCGGAGCTGACGGAACTTTACCAGTAAAAATGCTTGAATTATCATTGATAATTCACTTTTTTATTGCCCAGATTTCGATGTTTGCATTGATGAAACACTTAAAAGTAAGTTTATGGGGAGCAATTTTTTCGGCAGTAACTTATTCATTTTCATTTATGCTTGTGTGCCACGCGATACACCCAATGATTGTGATGCATTTAGCGTGGTTTCCATTAATATTTATATTTTATTATAGGGCAAATTCACAGGGTTCAATTGTATCGGCAGTAATTTCGGGGCAATTGCTGGGAATGGTAATGCTATCCGGACATCCACAAATGACGCTATTTATTTCACTTTTCTTAGGAATGTATTTCATTTGGAATTTGGTTGCCGATATTGTTAAAAAAACAATTACTGCTAATTCTGTCATCAAATATATGGTTGCATCATTATTGCCATTTATGATAGCGGCTGGGATATTTCAAATTCAATATTTGCCATCAAGCGAGTTAGCAGAAAACTCACGTCGGCAAGAAATGTCATTTGAGGCAGCTTCGGAGGGTTCGCTCGAATTGCCGCAAATTATCACATCGGTTGTTCCTAAATTTTTCGGTTATTATGATGCAAGTGGAAATCCCAAAATTCCATTTCAGTTGAAAAAGAATACAAGTGAAGGCAAAGTTATCACTTTACCATATTATTACTACTGGGAAACTGCTTATTACTTTGGAGTTGTAACATTAATTCTTGGATTTCTTGGAATAATCGGATTGATGAGAACCAACAGAATGGTGGCTTTTTTAGCTACTTTTTCGCTGTTTGCATTGATATTTGCGATGGGAAGCAATGGATTTTTGTATTATTTATTTCATAAAATACCGTTTTTCTCCCAGTTCAGGATGCCAGCAAGAATGGCATTTGCGATTGCGTTTGGCTTTTCGTTAATTGCGGGATTGGCAATTGATAAGCTTCGCGATTTCAACTTCAGGCAAATTATGGTAGCAATAGCATTTCCACTGCTTATTTCGCTACTTGCTGCAACCGGGATATTGCAGTCATTTTTTAGTTTTGAAGAAGGTTCAGTTTCGATAATTCAGAATTACGTAGCAACTGCATTGTTTTTTGTAGTTTCAACATTCATAATTATATATTTAGCAAGCAAGAAGAAATTATCAATATCGATTGCTGGAATAATTTTGGCATTGCTTGCATTTATTGATTTATATGTAGCTGGGGCTGATTTTAATCGTTCAAAGGATGACTATTCGAAGCAATATCAACTTCCAGAACAGACTTTAAAAGCATTCAAATCGAATTATCCGGACAATATTTTCAGAGTAAATTCAAGGATTTATAACCCGCCTTTTATGGCAATGAAACGCAATCAAGGAATGATTTCGGGAATTGAACTACTTGAAGGATACAATCCGTTAGTATTGGGACGGAATGTGCCACCACTGAACCGGAACGAAATTCACAAATTATTCAATGTAAGATACGAAATAGCGATTGATACGATGAGGATGTCGCCATATTTTGCTGAGCGAACAGACCGTATGCCGAGAGCGTGGCTTGTTGGCTCTGCAAGAGTCATAGAAAGCGAAAAAGTAGCTGATTATATGAAAAATGAATCAATAGATTATTCTAAAATTGCAGTAATAGAAAAGCAACCGGAGATAAATTTACCAAGCGAAATTGACACCAATTTTGCAGGAGCTGCAAAAATCACACATTATTCGCCAAATTCGATAATAGTTGAAACAAGTTGTGATAAGCCAAGCTTGCTCTGTTTGAGCGAAATATATTACCCATCGTGGATAGCAAAAGTGGACGGAAAAAAATCTGAAATAATTCGTGCAAATTATTGTTTGAGAAGCATAGCACTACCAACAGGCAAACACATAGTAGAGATTATTGCACATTCCGATAAATTAGTGAGTGGAATGTGGATAACATTAATAACACTTGCTTTCTCAGTAGTATTAATTATTGTGTTTAGAAAGAAAGAATAATTTACTTGAATAAAAATTTGAATTATTTAATTTTTTTTCATTATTTTAATTTAGTGAAATTGTTTTACTAAATTGAATAACTAATGGAGATATTTCAACACATTTTTCCTATTAAAAACCCAGTAGCAGAGTTCGCCATACTTATGCTGATTGTGTTGATATTTCCTGTATTATTCAAAAAGTTAAAAATACCGAGTATAGTGGGATTGATCATCGCCGGAATGATTGTCGGGCCCCACAGTTTAAACATTTTAGACAGAGACGACAGCATAATAATGTTGGGTTCGATTGGGCTGTTATACATAATGTTTTTAGCCGGGCTTGAACTTGATTTAAAGCAAATCAAAACAAACAAAAGATATAGTGTGCTATTCGGGATAGCAACATTTGCTGTACCGTTTGTGCTTGGTTATTTGCTGTCGCATTTTGTACTTGGATATAGTGAAATAGCATCATTAATTATTGCATTGATGTTTTCGACGCATACGCTTGTAGCATATCCAATTGCATTGCGTTTGGGGCTAACTCAAACGAGAAGCACAACAACTGTTGTAGGTGGAACAATTATTACAGACACGGCTGTGCTTATGGCTTTTGGCGTAATAATGAATTACTATCACGGGTCTTTAACATTTTGGTTTTGGGTAAAATTTATTGTTTTGTTAGCATTGGTATCTGTTTTTATTTTATTTATAATACCTAAAATAGCTCTTTGGTTTTTTAAGAACATAGAAGAAGAGAATTACTCGCAGTTTATTTTTGTGATAGCAATGTTTGTAATGTCGAGTATGTTGATGGAGATAACCGGGATAGAGGCAATAGTCGGGGCGTTTTTGGCAGGCTTGGCATTTAGCAAGCTAATACCACATAATTCAGCATTAATGCAAAGGATACATCTTGTTGGAAGTGGATTGTTTATTCCTTTATTTTTAATTAATGTAGGAATGATAGTTGATATAAGAGTGTTTGGAGCTGGTTATTTTTCATTAATTGTTGCAGGAACTTTGACAATTATGGCTCTTCTGAGCAAGTATTTAGCAGCACATACAACTCGGATATTATTCAAATTTAGCAAGAATGAAGCAGATTTTATCTTTGGATTAAGTGCTTCGCACGCGGCTGCAACTATCGCGGTAATAATGATAGCTTACAAAGCCGGAATTTTAGATGAGAATGTGTTGAATGGCACTATACTTTTGATATTAGTTACTTGTCTTTTTGCATCATTTGTAACAGAGCGAGCAGGAAGAAAACTCGCCATTGAAGAGCAAGAGAAAAACGATGTAACAATAAATGCACCTATGAGAATATTAGTTCCGTGTTCAAATCCGAATAGTATAGATAAATTGCTTGATTTAGCAATTGCGTGCCGTGGCGAGAACGAAGACGAGCAACCAATTTTCCCGCTATCAGTAATAATTGAGGACGACACAACGGAAAAAAGAATACTTCAAAGCACAAAAGCAATTCAAACTTACGTAAAATTGATGTATCCGGGGAAAGCATCTATAACACCAACAACAAGGCTCGATACAAACGTTACGAATGGAATTATTCGCGCAATGAAAGAGATGATGATAAATTTAACAATACTTGGGTGGACCGGGAAATCGAAAGCATCGGAGTTATTTTTTGGCAAGAAAACAGATAATGTAATCGAAGCGACTAATCAAACTATAATGGTTGCAAAATTGAATCAATTAATAAATTTAACAAATAAAATTTATGTGTTTGTAGGTGAAAATGCCCAATATGAAGTTGGTTTCAAAAGATGGCTTGAAATACTAAACAATATAAGCAAGTATTCATCTGCACAAATCTATTTTATCTGTTTGCGATCAACAAAGCTAAGTATTATTCAGCATTGCAAAACAAGCGGAATTCTTGGCAATGCTGTGTTTGAATTAGTTACTTCTATAGATGAGTTCAGAAGTTTTTCCAATAAATTTACTGAAAACGATATTATCGTATTTGTGAAAGCACGTTCAAAGAGCATTTCATTTTCATTAGATTTTATTCGTATTATAGATGAAATAACAGAGGAGATGTCGAAAAGTAATTACATTATGCTTTATCCAGAAACAAATCCAATAGTAGAAGTTGAAGAAATACCAAATGTAGATGTATTGGATTCTTCCTTCATCGAAGAAAATATTTCATTGCTCCAAAAATTGAAAACAAAATTTTTCAAGACAAAGACAAATTAATATTATCTTAAATATTTATCTTTGTTCAAAATTCTAACAAGAAGTCCCCAACGTTTATCGACTTTGAATCCATATTTAGAAAAGAAAGCTTCGACATAGAAGGTAGTTTTGATAATATCAATACCCTGGCTATACATACGGTTGATAAAATCTTCCATCATAGCCCGGCCGAGACCACGTCCGCGGTATTGAGTAGCAAGGACAATACCATCGAGAGTGCAAGAATTATCTTCTTTTATTTGATAAATAATTCCACCGATTATTCTATCGTTGCTGTCGAAAAGCACAAGGAACTGGTCTTGTTCTGAGATCACCTTAGTCAATTTTTCTTTATAGAACAAACGATATAGAATACCAATTTCGGCTGGTTCGATGGGTTGCCGGAAGATGTAGCTATCGCCGAAATTATCTTTGAAAGTAGTTTTGACAATCAGGGACAAATCTCGTTTTTCTTCAAACTTTGCAATGTCGTATTGCAAGGATTTGGTATAGCCGGGGAATACCATTTTTGAGAATATTTCTCGATCGATAGGATCTTCGAGAGTGCTTTGCAATTCGGATAGTTCGATAAGCTGAGTAGCTGGAACATTTTTTTCTTTATTCATTTGCACAAGAAGTTTGTCGAAAGCGTTACGAACGTAGAAACCTTTGTAGGCAAAGTAAGTATGGCGATAAAGATGATAGCGGGCAATTTCGGGGTATCTATCGAGACGATAGAGATGGTAGAGTTCGATAATTGACTGCTCTTTGGCTTCGGGTATAGCATTAGGATTAGAATTTTGCCATTCATAATATTTATCAATAGCATAAATAAGCGGGAGAGGCATATAATAGTTGTTGTTTATAAAATCTATGTATTTCAGAAGTTCCTGTTTTAAAGACTTACCGGAGAATAAAATATCGTTATAAGAAAGTTCTTCAAGCAAATTGTTAAGAACAGTAACGGCTTCGTCTTCGCCCAGAGCCTCCATAATTGCATTGAAAATCCAGTTTATATCTAAAAATTCTCTAATCCAGGAATAATGATGTATTGCTTTACGATAGAAATTATCGACCATAGGATTGATTAAAGAAGAATAGTTATCGAAATATTTCCAGCCAGAAAGCGAAAGAATAGTTGCACCGTCACGAAAATCAATTTCGGGAACAACTACATTTGATGGATTAACATTTCCGGGAATTATTTTATGTCCGCTATATCGCCAGGCACGAACAAACGCAGAAAGCCCTTCGGTATAGAGACGCTTGAGAATATTGAGCTTAGGAAAGGGCTGACCGTACATTTTAAGGGTAGAAATCTGTCGTAATTTTTCCCAAACGGTTAAATCACCGAGGAATTCCATACTGCGAGCTTGAAGTTCGGGACGAGCACAACCGAGCGAAGGCAAAACGCCTGGACCATCGGGATAACCAGAGACAGCAACAAGCCAAAGAATAGTTTCAAGATTTCTCTCGTCGGAAATATTGTCGTTAATAATAGTTTGTATGTCGTAATGCTTACCTTGCAGTGTATTAACGCTAATACGATAAATTTGATTTTGAGTAATGCTGCTGATTTTAGAGACCCAGACGCCATCGTCGCTAATTTCAGAGATATCGAAATCGTTTTCTTCGAAGGCAAGAGTAATTGACTGTTTCAAAAATGTAGTATCCAGAAGAACGCGCTTGATATTCTCAATTTCCTGATCTGAAAGGCTATCTTCGAAAATAATTTTATTGCACCAATCACTCGGGAACTTAGAGAATTTTTGTTCTTCCAAACTATTTTCATATTCACAGGAGAGAATCCAGAAATATTTAGCTGCAATGGAAGAAAGTTGCGGATCAACTTTATGAAGAACCCAGTTGGCTAATTCAAAGCGAACAGTCGGATAATATTCAGGATTATATTTGACAAAATCAACTAATAATTTAAAGATGCTTTCAAACTGTTTATGCAGGGTATCGGATTGAGGCCAAGGAAGGTTTTCGCGATAGAAGAGCAATCTTTTTCGAAGAGCATTCAGGCGGCGGCGTTCAAACTTACTGGAAGCAATAATTTCGATAGATTTGTTGTTTAGAAAAGTAAGTCCGGATTCAAGAAAAGCAGGGAAAATTTTTTCTGTTTCGGCAATTTCATCGTTTTGCAAAATAATGCGATAAGCGAGACAACGTATTTCCTCGTTTGGGTGGTAGGCAAGTGCCTGAATACGGAATCGGACAATTTCCAAAGTTAATTCGTCGAAGCTATTAAATATTTTGGATAATTTTGTTAGTTCTTCTAATGCTTTTGTATCTTCGGAATAAAATATTTTGCAAATAAGGTTATTAATTTCAAGGAGTTGATTATTTCTAATGCCACGAATATTAGTAAAAAGGTCTTCGGAATAAGAATTTCTATTATTGAAATCGCAAAGAATTTTTGTGCTGATTGATTTATTGCGATGGTCGAAATTGGCTTTGACAGGTGCAAAAACAAAGAGATTGGGATTCCCAATCCAATACTTTGGTTGTAAGGCAAGAGAACCTAAATCGATCGTATTTCCCTCGACTTCATAAATCAAGTCGCCTATTTGAATTTTTCTGTCTGAGATCCGTTCAATAGTAAGATAGAGAGAAGTTTCTTTGTTGATTAATCCATTATTATAGACGACAATATCTTCCTCTAAAATAGAGAGATCGCGATAGAACCATTTGGGGATAATGATTTTTAAATTATCGAAAAATAGTTCGTTTACATCTTTTGAATAAAGTTTTTCGATAATATCAGAAAAGTTTTTCTCTATAGATTTTCTGTTAAATGAGCCTTTTGGAGTAAGTTCGCCGAAATCAACAGAGAAATCTCTTTCCAAAATCTCGAAATTTACAACTCTTTCGTAAGTAGCTAAATTACGGTTAGCTTCGGTAACTATTTTCTGGAAATAATTTCTGGGGTTGTTTTTAATGTTTTCGTCGTTGAATAAAGGATCCTGGTAGTACGGAACAATCAGAAGAGTGTTGTAGGCTTTGCCATCACCAACAAGGAAGGTACGTTTGATACCCGGAACTCCATCGAACTTGTTCTCAACATTTTTTGGAGAAATAGTTTGCCCTTTGTTATTTTTATAGATGTCTTTAACTCTATCAACAATTGAATAATAGCCCTGACTATCAACAACAAAGACATCACCTGTAGGCAACCAATAGTCTTCGTCTGGGTTCGAAGGGAATGGGATAACGGAACCTATTGGATGAGTATCGAGATAGCGTGCAACGTAGTGACCGCTTATCAGCATTTCGTTATTTTCAGCGAATTTGGTATAAACGCCTGGTAGTGGTTTCCCGACAGTGCCTTTAACATATCTTCCTGGTGGAGTCATAGTAATACCACCGGTGGCTTCGGTCATACCAAATCCGCTACATAATTCAATATCGTGCTTCTGATAGAAAGAAAAAATCTTAGGGTCTAAATACCCGGCAGCGGAAAGTCCCCAGTGAAGATTTTTTCCAACAAATGAAGTGATTTTTTCTCTTATTTCTTTTCTTGAAGTTAAATTTTCTGTTTCTTCCATAATTTTGTCGTAGATTTGCATCCAACGGATTGGAACGCTGATAAATCCTGTTGGATTCACTTTGGAAAACAGAGAAAGCAAGTTGTCCGCTGAAGTGTTACCAACGAAAACGTAAGTGCCGCCCCAATAAATCATACCGGTCATTTCTAAATATCTACCAAAAGTATGAAACAGAGGCAAATAACATAGAAAAACTTCATTATTACCAACTGAGGGTAAAGCTGCAGCACGGCAAAATCTTTTGCTGACAATGTTATAGTTGGAGAACGAGACGCCTTTTGGACGTCCAGTGCTGCCAGAGGTAAACATAACAGTAATTACCTGATCAATGGAGAAGCGTTTACGTTTGTTGAGAATAAGATCAATTTCCTTATTGCTGATAGTTTTAATATAACGAGGAAGGTAAGTATGATTTGTAAGTTCCTTAATACTTTCGTTAATATGCAGAATAATCGGTTTTATCAATAAATTTTTGGAAATTTCTTCAATCTGGCGAATTCTATCAAGAGTGTCGGTAACAACAACATTGAAATTCATCATTTTGAAAATAGAGGTAAGTTCGTCGTTAGTAAAATGAACATTCAGAGGTGAGACGGGGATATCCCAAGAGAGTGCAGCGATATCGATGATAGCGCTTTCGGGGGAATTTTCACAAAAAATTGCTAAACGAGGCGATCCCTGAACGGTTTTGAAGATAGCAGTAGCAATTTCTTTTGATTGTTGCCAAACTTGTTCGTAGCTAAAACGTTTTGGTGTAAATTTTCCCATATCAATAAACAGTGCTTTTTGAGAAAGTTCATCTGCTCTGTAACGCAGTAGGTCGTTGAAGGAGAAATCGCTTGCCTGAATTATTTTGCAGGCATATTCCGCCCATTTGTAGCGTTGCTCTTCGGTTTCGAGAAGAGATATATAATTATGTTTACCAGTAAAGAGTAGCCACTTATGAAGGAATTGCTTATCAGCAAAGGAAATTTCATTGCTTTCGACCAACAGTTCACTTAATTCAAGCAACTTTACAGCATTTTTAGAATTCAGTTTGATGATATATTGCTCGAATTGGTTTAAAAAGGAATGGATTTCGTTCAAAACGTTTTTCATAAGGACCTCGAAAAAAACGGGATTTATATAGTATAAAATAGTTAGAATTAAAGAAATAAAAAAGCATAAAGTAAATAAAAAAAGAGCAGCCAATAGATGGCTGCCCGAAATTTATTCAAATCCAATCTATTTTATTGTTTGATAATTCTTTCAACTGCAACGGATTTAGGGGTGGTAATTTTAATAAAGTAAGTACCAGATGGTTGAGAAGTTAAATCAATTGTCTGAAGAATACCGTTGTTTGTGGAATTAGTGTTGATTTTCATAATTTCTTGTCCGGCAATATTTGAAATAG
>CALGXJ010000144.1 GCA_937936035.1 Eximiradius proteiniborus | reverse complement strand
ATAGCACCTTAATTATTGTAATGGGTATTGTCGTAACTCTTTTTGGTGTATATCGTCTAATAATGTATAGAACACAACTTGAAAGATACAATTTTAATATTAATGAGGACGACAATGAGAATGAGAACTAATAATATTCTGTTTGCAGCAATTTTGTTGCTTCTCTTTCTTGTCTCCTGTAACGAAAAATCTGACAACAAGGCTGCTCAACGTGAATCAATGACAAGTGGCGAAATTACCGCCTACTGCGATAATACATTAACTAAACTATTCGATACTCTCTTTGCTTCTTATCGTAAGGCTTATCCTGACGTCAATCTTACTGTTAATTCTGTTTCAGCTCGTGAGGCAATGGCGAAGCTTCTCGCAGGCGAAACTCGGGTTATCATCATTGCGAGAGATTATCTTCGGGACGAGGATTCTCTTATGAGCGTTTACAAAGTAGCTAAACACAATTATGAAGAAATTGCAGACGATGCTTTATGTTTCTTTACTCAAATCAACTCTTCTATGGATACTCTCAATTCTGAACAAATATTCAATGTTCTTACTGATAAAAGCAAAACTCTGAAATCTTACTTCCCATCTCTAAAAAATGAACCAATCATCGCAACCTTAGAACAAAACTCATCCGTTTTTGCAAACATAAATAAATTAGTCCTTCGCAATATGCCTATACAAAGACGTTTGCAATTGTTTTCTACTGTTGATTCCTTGCTTAACTTTGTCAAAACTAACCCCAATGCTATCGGGATTGCTTATTTATCACATATTCACAGAAATTTAGATTTCAAACCAATTCCTGTTGGCTATACTGATACCACCGGGAAATACATTACTCCGAAACCAGTTCATCAGGCTTACATTGTGCAAGGCTTATATCCATATATCGTAACTTATAAAGCACTTTTCTTTAATAATTTCAAAGATTTACCTTTCTGGTTCGCTATGCATCTTTCCCGCGAGGCTTTATCGACAAAATACCTGAAAGATGCTGGTGTTGTTCCGAAATTTGCAAGATTTAATTTAATAAAAGAGGATTAATATGAAATTCAAATTATTTTTTGTGCTGCTTTTGTTCAGCTTCTCTGTTTCTTATGCTCAGCAAGCCAAGCAAAATTTCTTGTCGGCTTTGAATGAAAAAAATTACGAATTAGCCGAAAGTTTTATCCCGGCTGCTCTCGCAGAAAACCCTAAAGATTTAGATCTGTACTTGCTTTGCAACGATGTTTATCTCGAACTCGGTCGAAACGATAAAGCACTGGAAGTTATACGCCAGGCTGAAAAAATTTCAAGCAAGCCTCCCGTTCTCAGAAAATTAGCTAATACTCTTTCTATAAATTCCTATCATTCAGAAGCAGTTAAAATTCTAAGAAAACTCGCCTTAGACGAAAAAAAAGAAATTAGCAACTGGTTGATTCTTGTTGATGTTTACCTTAGAGCAGATTCTCTAAGCCAGGCTGAACTTGCCGTTGCTCGTGTTCTCGATATGGACAAAAATAATGTCGAAGCAAACATTAAACGCGGAGATATTTACTATCAGCAAAGAGTTTACGAGCTATCAAAAGATAGCTACGAAGCCGCTCTTTCTATCAACCCTGATTTGAACGAAGCAAGAATGAAACTCGCCCAATCTTATTATTGGCTCGGTATCCGCGAAAATGAAGTAAATCCTGATTTAGCAAATCTCTACTTTACCCGCTCCTTGCAGGAATGGAACACTCTCACTCAGAAAGATCCAAAAAATGCTCGCGCCTGGTTTGAACAAGGCAAACTCTTCTTCTTCTCGAAAAATTATGTCCAGGCTGCACAATCTCTTAATAACTATATCCAACTGCGTCCAAGTGGTTCTCTCGGTCGCTGGTATCTTGCTCAATCATTGTATGAACTCGGTCGGTGCGATTCTGCTCGTTCTCACCTTCGCATCGTTGTAAATGAAATTGATACCGCTGCTGCTCGTGCTAAATTGCTTCTTGCAAGATGCTACCTTTCAGAAGGCGATTATGCTCAATCTGAAAAAACTTTCGAAGAATTGAGTGCTTCCGTACCTCTTCAAATGGAAGATGTACGCCGTTGGGGACAAGCCGCTTTGTTTGCCGGCGACACCAACATTGCAGTTGAAAAATGGAAACAAGCAATTGATATGAATCCAGTTGAAAACTGTCAGCTAATGTATGTTCTTGGCACCTCACTTAATAAAATGAAAAGATATAAAGAATCTATCGAAATTTTAAATAAAAGATTAGCAACAAACGAATGTAACGATGATAATGACTATCTTATTCATTATTTCATCGGTTTAAGCTACTTCTTTGATGCTAACTCTCAGCAGGCAATTGCACCTCTCCAAAAAGCAATCGAACTCAACCCCGCTTTTTTATGGTCTATGATTTATTTGGGTGATGTTTATGCCAACCTCAATGATAACGCAAAAGCTGAAGAAATGTTCTCTCGTGCTATTTCCACCGGTACTTCTGACGTTGAAAAATACAAGTCCGAACTTAATCAAGCTTTTGCAAAACTTGCCCAAATGAAACTTGAACAGAAAAAATATAAAGACCTGGAAAAAATTGGTCGTGAATGGCTCACCGCTATGCCTGAAAATGAATTTGCTGCTTTGTTTACCGCAGTTGCTTACCACGGACAAGGTCAAAATGATGCTGCCTGCAGAAATTACAAACTTGTTCTGAAAATCAATCCTAATAATAAAACTGCTCGCGACAATATTAAAGCTCTTGGTTGCGAATAACCCTTGCAATGTTTGTCTTAAGGCTGTCTTCAATAGACAGCCTTTTTTTATTTATACACGAATTTCAGTATTTTCACGTATTGAACTTTTAGTTTTTTTATATATATTTATATGAATTTATTATTAGTTTTTAATTATTATGGATGCTTTTTCTACTATAGAAAATATTATTAAGATATTGCGCAGTACCTCCTGCCCTGATTGTCAAAAAATCGCCAAAGAAATTGAACCGGATTTTGATGAAATTA
>CALGXJ010000143.1 GCA_937936035.1 Eximiradius proteiniborus | reverse complement strand
GAAATTATAGATAATTATTTTAAGAAATACTCTGCAATAAAAGATTACATTAATACAACGATAGAGTTTGTTAGAAGGAATGGGTACGCAGAAACACTATGCGGAAGACGACGGTATTTTACTGATATAAATAGCAAGAATTCTAATTTAAGATCTGCAGCAGAACGTGCAGCGATCAATATGCCTATACAGGGAACTGCATCAGATATGATAAAAATAGCAATGATACGTATTCATAACCGGTTATCATCAGAAGGTTATAAAACACGTATGATAATGCAGGTACACGACGAATTAGTATTTGACGCACCTGAAAAAGAGCTTATTGCAATCTCCCAACTTATCGAAAGAGAAATGGGCAACGCTTTGCCGTTAGGCGAAGTCCCCGTCGCAGTAGATATTGGCACTGGGAAAAACTGGTTCGAGGCACATTAGCCGTTAATATATTTTCATTTTAACAATCAGAACATATGTTTTAGTTATTAAATCCAACACAATAAAATAATATAAAAACATTTTGTCCTCCGAGCAATTGGCTAAAATTAGCCTTGCAATAATCTCAAGAAAGCATTCGGATTCTGGTTAGACTGACTAAGAGAAACGAGTGAAGCTTGTTGCAAGAATTGCGACTTGATGAGTTGCAATTGTTCTTTTGCAACGTCAGCATCTTCAAGACGAGAAATAGCAGCCTTGTAGTTCACGATTTGGTTTTTTAGCAAATCCTCCTGAGAAGATAGTCTATTTGAAATACCACCAAGATAAGATGCTACTTTGTTAATATTCTCAATGGCATTAGCAAGACTTGTAAGAGTAATATCGATTCTTCCTATGTCGAATATTCCAAGATTGTTAATAGAGACACTGTCTAATGCTCGCAAATCAAGCCCAGTAATTCCACCAAACATGTTAGTTTGGAGAGAATTTACATCAAAATAATTACTTTCGACATTAAAATCAACATTTTCTCTTCTCATATCAATATTAATAGAAAGCAAAGTGTTTCGAGCGTCGAGACCTATAAGGAAATTAGCAGTATAGGATCCGCTGAGTAGCTGAGCTCCACCGAACACAGTCGAGTCGGCAACTGTTTGAATTTGCTGAGCCATACGATAAGCAGCCTTTGCAAGAGCGACTTTTTCGTCGGTACCCATAGCACCGGAAGCGGCTTGTGCTGTAGCATCTTTAATTTTAATCATCAGTTCATTAATGTTGTCAAGAGAATCCATAACAATGTTTGCAACGTTGTGAGCATCACCGACAGTATTTAGAGCAGATTGCAAAGCGCCGTTGCGAGCCATAAGAGAACGAGAAGTAATATATCCAGCAACATCATCAGCAGCATTATTAATTCTCTTACCTGTTGAAAGTCTCAATTGTCGGAGAGAAATATCACGATTTGAGACTTCAAGAGCGTTATATGCATTTTCGGACGGGATATTTGTCCTTATTCTGGAATTTCCACCGATAGCAAATGGCATTTTATCACCTATTAATTAATATACAATTATTATCTCTGAATTAGCTGCAAGAATGCTTGTGGATTAGTATTAGCTTGAGCTAACGAAGCAAGAGAAGCTTGTTGTAAAAACTGTGATTTGATTAATTGCAATTGTTCTTTTGCAACGTCAGCATCTTCAATTCGAGAAATAGCAGCGTTATAGTTAGTAATTTGTCCCTTTAACAAATCTTCTTGTGAATTGAGTCTATTAACAATACCACCAATTAGTGATGCAACTTTGTTTACATTGTCGATAGCTTTAGCCAGAGATGTAATAGTTGCTGGTAGCATATTATCATGGAAAATACCTAAATTATCTGTAGATACATCATTCAATAACCTGAGGTCTAATCCAGTAACACCAGCAAAATTTGTTGTCTTCATTGAGTTAACATCAAAATAATTACTTGGGATATTATAGTCTGGATTTCTAAATGTCATATCAACACTCAATGTAATTAGCTCGTGGCGAGCATTAGTTCCAATAACATAATTGGCCGAATAGGTGCCGTCTAGAAGCTGGCGACCACCGAAAACTGTAGAATCAACCACAGTTTGAATTTGCTGAGCCATACGATAGGCTGCTTTTGCAAGTGCAATTTTTTCGTCAGTGCCCATAGCACCTGATGCAGCGGTTGAAGCACTTTCTTTAATAAGGTTAAGTAGGTTGTAAATGTTGTCGAGAGAGTCCATAAGGATGTTTGAGACGTTATTTGCATCGCCGACAGCCAATAGAGCTGCTCTCAAAGCACCATTACGTGCTTGCAAAGCACGAGAAGTAATATAACCTGAAACGTCGTCTGCGGCATTATTAATTCTTTTACCTGTTGATAGCCGCAGTTGTCTGAGCGAAATATCTCGGTTTGAAGTTTCGAGAGAATTGTAGGCATTCTCCGCTGAGATATTCGTTCGTATTCTTGCGTTTCCTCCAATAGCAAATGGCATTCTACACCTCCTGTGTTTGTAGCAATTGCTGGGGGAGCATTCGCTACAATCCAACTATTAATTAGTAAAACGATAATTAATTTTCAAATTCACAAATACTATTTTCAATATGTATGCCAATATCATACCACCATCAATTCCTTAAACTCTATCTTATCTGAAAATAAAAAGCAAAAAATTTATATTTTTATAGAAAAAAATTTGCCATAAATGAATATGATTAATGCGATGAGGAAATATATAACTCTCAAAAGTCTTGATAAATCTATATTTTAAAGAAAAGGAATTACTAAAAACAACTAAATGATTATAAGTATTGCAAGTATGATATTTTGCTGATAGTTATTCAAACGGCTAATATTCGCCAAGACAACAATTGAATTTTTCTTAAAAAAAATTTTTTATGCAATCAAAAAATCGGTATCCAAAATAACATACTTGAATAATTTTAGACAATCGAATAATATTATGCACAAATTTGGTATATTTTTCGTTAATTAGTTTATTAATAAATGTCAATAAATGAATTATAATTATGAAATCAATCTTAATAGTTGGTGCAACAACAGTTACATTAGCATTAATAAGCTACTCGATTGCAATTATTAGTGAGCAAAGAAGCAAAGTTGTTTCAAAAAAAGTTTTATACTTTTTGACTACCGGTTGGATGTTAGATGTATCAGCAACTATAATGATGATTATTGGCTCGAGCAATACACCTTTTACGTTGCACGGTGCAATTGGCTATTCTGCATTAATGCTAATGAGTATCGAAACATATTTAATATGGAAAATAAAGATAAAAAATGTCTGGAATGTGGAAGTACCGAAAAATATTCATTTATATTCACGGATAGCCTATATTTGGTGGGTAGCTGCATATATTACAGGTAGTTTACTTGTTTTTATTAAGTAAATTAATCATTAATTAACTATTTTATGCTTGCTTATTAATAAAGTATATAATATATTTGTTATATGAAAACTACGTATTATTTGATAATATTTTTATTTACATTCACGCTATCACTAATAGGTGGTGATATTTTTATTTCCTCGTTCACCGCTAATTCTACATCAAACTCCATTGTCTTAGAATGGAGAACAATTGATGAGACAGGATTAAACAAATTTGAAATAGAACGATCTATTAAAGGCTCTCCCTTTCAAAAAATCTCAGAAGAAAAAGCAAAAGGCATCCCTTCATTTTATCGTTATGTTGATAGTGATGCTTTGATGAAAATATCCAGTGAAATTGATAAGAATGACCTATCTACATTAAATATAAATTACTACATCTATAGAATCAAATCTCTTTTCAACAATGGCAATGTAGTTTATAGTGATGAAGTAAAAGTAAATCACACTGTAAACAGTATTCGCCGTACCTGGGGAATGATAAAAGAAATGTTCAAATAATTTTTTGTTAATATTTTTTTCATTCTTTAAAATAATTTCTATTAGTTTCGTTCAATTTAATTAGTTCG
>CALGXJ010000142.1 GCA_937936035.1 Eximiradius proteiniborus | reverse complement strand
TGAAGAAGAAGAAAATTATTATTTAAAAAATAAAGCTCGCCGAATAAGTATATTTCTCTCACCGTTGGATGTGCACGTCAATAGAGTTCCGGCAACTGGAGAAATTGAATTTTATGATTATAATCCCGGTAAATATTTAGTAGCCTATCATCCAAAATCATCGGAATTAAATGAGCAATCAAGAATAGGATTAAAAACACAACACGGGACAATTTTTTTCAAGCAGATTGTAGGAATTGTTGCCCGAAGATTGGTGTGTGAATTAAAGGTAGGTGATAAAGTAAAAGCTGGCGATAAATTTGGTATGATGAAATTTGGTTCGAGGATGGATGTAATGGTGCCATTAGATGCACAAGTATTCGTAAAAGTTGGTGATAGAGTAAAGGCTTGCGAGACAATAATCAGTAAACTACAATGAGAAAAATAAGACTTCGCATAACCCGTTCTGTTGTCCCCAATTTGCTTACACTTGGGAATTTGTTTTCAGGATATACAGCGATTATATATTTAACAAACAACAATATTAAAGCGGCCGCTGCATTTGTTTTGCTTGCCGGCATTTTCGATATGCTTGACGGAATTACTGCAAGGCTGATAAACGCTGCAAGTGAACTTGGTGCCGAACTTGATTCTTTGTGCGATGCAGTTTCGTTTGGAGTAGTTCCTTCGTTTATGTTATATAAAGTTTTTTTCTACCAATTTGGTGAGTTCGGGATTCTGCTTTCATCATTTCCGGCTTTGGGAGGAGTGCTTCGCCTTGCAAGATTTAATATTTTGCTATCAACGTTTGAAGATAAGCTCTACTATCGAGGGATGCCAATACCTTCGGCAGCAATAACAATTATTTCCTACATTATTTTTCATCATTTTGATACAAGTTTAAGCGAACAAGTAAGATATGTTATGCCATATATTTTGACTGTAATTGTCCCATTACTAATGGTATCAAACATAAAATTTGATAATTTACCGCGACCGACCAAACGTTCTTTTCAGGAAAGACCTTTTATTTTTGTAATTTTCACGATTGCATTTATTGCAATATTACTTTCAAAAGGATATCTAATATTCCCGTTTATGATTTTCTACATAGTTGCAAGCAGCCTCCGACATTTTATTAATTGGATAAAAATTAATTCCATTCCAACTGATGAATTTGATGAAAATATTGAAGATGAATAACAAATAAAAGTTGCAAAATGAGTAAAACCTACAAACCTGAATGGCAACCAGAAAATGCAGGCAAAGAATATGCCTCTTTTGTTATGCCGGGTGTGGAGATAAATCCGAATGTCAAAAAGTCATATAAAGCAAAAAAAGTAAAATTAACCGTTGATGACTATGTTAAAGGAGTTTTAGAACAAAATATTACGATATTTTCTAAAACTATTACTTTAATAGAAAGTAACTCGGAAGAACATATAAAAATTGGGCAAGAAGTATTAAAGAGATTGCTGCCTCACACTGGGAAATCGGTGAGAATAGGTATTACTGGTTCGCCCGGAGCAGGTAAAAGCACTTTTATCGAAGCATTTGGAACTTATCTTTGCAAGCAAGGATTAAAAATTGCAGTGCTCGCAATTGACCCAAGTAGTACCATAACTAAAGGCTCTATATTAGGTGATAAAACGAGAATGGAGATGCTTTCACGTGAGCCGAATGCTTTTATTCGCCCTTCGCCCTCGGGCGGTGCGTTGGGCGGAGTTACTCGCAAAACGCGTGAAACAATTTTGCTATGCGAGGCAGCCGGCTATGATGTGATATTAATTGAAACCGTTGGTGTAGGGCAAAGCGAAGTAACGGTACGTTCAATGGTAGATTTCTTTATGTTGCTTTTGATACCGGGCTCTGGTGATGAATTGCAAGGAATAAAAAAAGGAGTCGTTGAACTCGCTGATTTGCTAATCGTAAATAAAGCCGACGGGACGAATGTAGAAAAGGCAAAACTTACCTGCCATCAATACTCAATGGCTTTGAATATGTTGCAACCAGCTACAGAAGGGTGGAAAACTCATGCAGTTACTGCATCAGCACTAACAGGAAAAGGAATTCCTGAAATTTGGACAGGAATAAATCGATTTGTTGATATAACGAAGCGTCTTGGAATATTCGACCAAAGACGCAGGCAGCAAACCCTCGAATGGGTTTATACCATTATCGAGGAAGAATTAAAAAAGAAATTTTTTAATAACCCTGATATTGCAAAAGTATTACCTGAAATTGAGAAAAGTGTTCTCTCTGGAGTATTGACACCGACAAATGCTGTAAATCAATTATTAAATATTTTTTTTAAAAAACAATGAAATTGATAGTTGCAACAAATAACAAACATAAACTATCCGAAATCAATCAGATATTGGATTTATTACAATACAATAATATTGAGCTATTATGTTCTGCTGATTTCGGGAAGAAAATAATTCCTCAGGAAACTGGAACAACCTACTTCGAGAATGCTGAAATAAAAGCAAGAGAATTTTTTCGCGAATTTAAAATAAGTACTATTGCTGATGATTCGGGATTAGAAATTGATTTTTTAGATGGAAAGCCCGGTGTATTTTCTTCTTGCTTTGCCGGTGAAGAGGGTAATCACACAAAAAACAGGAAAAAAGTAATTGAATTATTAAATAAAGCAAACTTAACAGAGGCGAAATCTCGATTTAGGTGTATTATTTGTTATATAGATAATAACGAAAAATTTTTTGTTGAAGGAACAGTAGAAGGGAAAATCATTCCAGAAGAACGAGGAGAAAATGGCTTTGGTTATGATTCGATGTTCATTGCGGATGGCTTCGACAAAACATTTGCTGAAATGACAGACAATGAGAAAAATAGAATTAGCCACAGAGCAAATGCTATAAAAAATCTTATTGAAAAATTAATATCAAAAAATATTCTTTAGCCATTAGCAAACAATTTATTAATCTTTAAAGTAAGAATAATTATACAAATTAATTATTTGAATATTACTCTAAATAACAATAAATTTGTATTTTACAATTAATAACAATAAAGATTTCAAAAGTGGGAAACAATTGGTTAATCGAACAGAAAGAGGATGATAAATTAAAGCAAGAAGCTCTGCTTGGGCAAGGTAAGTTGCCTCATCACGTTGCAGTGATTATGGATGGCAATGGACGGTGGGCAACAGAGAGAAACCTGCCACGCATTGCAGGACACAAAGAAGGCATAGAAAGCGTACGCGAAATAGTTAAAGCTTCTTCGCAGTTGGGGATTGGATATCTGACTTTATATGCTTTTTCTATCGAAAACTGGAAAAGGCCGTCTGCCGAAGTTCAAGGATTAATGCTTTTGCTTGAACATTATCTAAAAACTGAAATTGATGAGTTGCACAATAATAATGTAAGATTTTTAACAATTGGGAAATTAAGTTCGCTTCCGAAAAATGTGCAAAAGTTGATAAAATCTGCTCAAGAAAAGACAAAGAATAATAAAGGACTTACATTAACATTGGCTTTAAGTTATAGCGGCAGATGGGATATTGTCCGGGCAGTGCAAATGATAGCGTTAGATGTTCGCCGTGGTAAAATATCGCCAGAAGACATTAGTGAAGAAAGATTTTCATCATATCTTCAAACGAACAGTTTGCCTGCACCTGATTTAGTAATTCGCACAAGTGGAGAAATGAGACTAAGTAACTTTTTATTATGGGAAGTTGCTTATAGTGAGTTTTACATTACGAACAAGTACTGGCCTGACTTTAGAAGAGATGATTTTTACAACTCTATAGAAAGCTATATGCAGAGAGAAAGACGTTTTGGTAAAACATCATCACAACTAAGAGATGAAAAATCAAGTTCAGCTTCAAATTACATTCAATGGGTTGTCAATGCGCTTAAAAAGTAGGATACTATTACTAATATCTTTTTTGTTGATATTTATTTGCCAAAATCTTTTCGCTCAAACTGAATTAACTATATCCGGTATTTCTGTTGAAGGGAATATTTTTTCTCACTCAGAAACAATTATAGCATTAAGTGGGCTAAGAGTCGGAGATAAAATTACAATTCCAGCTGACGATAAACTACAAGTCGCTATCAAGAATTTATGGAAACGTAAACAATTTGAAGATGTACGCATAGAAGTTGATAGGATTACTGCTGCGGGAGTTTTCTTGGTAATAAAAGTTAAGGAATTACCCAGATTAAATAAGTTAATAATTGAAGGGAACGACGAGATAAAAGAAAAAGACATTGTTTTGGCAGCCGGGAAAGTGCGAGGAGATGTGATTTCTCAATATGATTTGTATTTAATGAGAAAAAGTATAAAAAATTTATATGCCAAAGAAGGACTTGCATTCGCAGAAGTAGAAACAAAACTTGAAAAATCTGATACTTCGGACCGGTTTTATGATTTATATATAGTAATAGACGAAGGGCAGGATTACAGAATTCGTAGTATAAAGTTTGTTGGCAACAAAGAATTGACTCAAAGCGACTTAAAGAAAGCATTTGATAAGACACTTGAAAAGGTTTGGTGGAAATTTTGGAGAAGTTCAAAATTCAACTTTGAGGACTATCAGAAAGATAAAGAGTTACTAAAAAAATATTTCAAAAAAGAAGGGTTTTTGGATGCAGATATTATAAGAGACACAGTAATTTTTAGCGAAGAAAAAAAAGGAATTTTTATAGAAATCGAGATATATGAGGGGACTAGATATTATCTACGAGATGTTACATTTGTTGGCAATACGATTCAGAGTGGTGAAGCACTTAAAAGAAGATTGGAATTCGACAAAGGAGATGTTTTTAACGACGAAAAGTTTATGATGAATTTACAAGGCAATCAGGAATCTACTGATGCATTATCACTGTATATGGATAATGGATATTTGCAAGCCAGAATGGAACCCAAAATAAAAAAAGTTGCCAGAGATTCAGTAGATGTAGAAATTGTTGTATACGAAGGCGACAGATTTAAAATTGGTAGAGTAGAAATAGTAGGGAATGATAAAACAAAAGACAAAGTAATAAGACGCGAATTATACACACGACCTGGCGACTATTTCGACAGATCTGCAATAATAAGAAGCGTTCGTGCACTTGGAGTTATGAACTATTTCAATCCCGAAGCATTAAAACCTGATGTTCAGCCATCATCGGTTGATGCTACTTCTGTTGATGTAATTTATAAGGTCGAGGAACGTTCAACAGATACTTTTAATGCAGCGATTGGATTTGCTGGATCTTTTGGGCTTACTTTATCGGCTGGAATAACATTAAATAATTTTTCCATCACAGAACCTCTGCAAGGCGGAGGTGGACAAATATTTAATTTCAATGCAGAAATTGGTCAAATAACAAGATATAGAAATTTAAGTCTCGGGTTTACTGAACCCTGGCTTTTTGATGAGCCTACAACTGTTGGTTTCAATATATTTGATTCCCATTACAATTATTATTACAACATTCGCCGTACTGGATTAGCAGTAAATTTCGGAAGACGCTTCAAGTGGCCTGACGACTTTTTCCGCGGAGACTGGGGACTTAGAATTCAGAGAAATGATATTCAAACACAAAGTTCATATTATTATAGACCAGGGAAGTATACTGAAGTTACTATTTCGCAAAGAATTTCAAGAATTAGTTTGAATAACTTGTTCTTCCCTACTGTAGGAAGTAAATTTTCTTTTTCAACTGATTTCGCGATGGGAGCGATAGGAATAGGTGCAACAGACTTCTTGAAAAACGAGCTAAACTATGACACATATTTGCCTTTGGTTTCGATTGGCGGCAATGATAGGGTTGTATTATATCTTGGCTCAAAATTAGGATATGTTAGTGGTCTTAAAACAGACACGACTTTATCACCAATTGAATTATACTTAATGGGTGGCAATGGTCTGAGCGGATTTGGAGTTACTCCGCTCCGTGGGTACGAGGATAATTCTATTGGGACATCAACTGGAAGCAAGGTATTGGCAAAATATACAGCTGAGTTGCGTTTTGCAATAT
>CALGXJ010000141.1 GCA_937936035.1 Eximiradius proteiniborus | reverse complement strand
TATTATCTTTATTATATGTATTGTCTTTATTATATGTATTATCCTCAGAACTTATGATTTGTTCGAAAAATTTTGAAATTGGCAATCTATTATTGAATAATGTTGAAGAGTTGCTTAATTCATTAATATTTTTCAATAATTTTAATGAATCTTTAAGTAAATCACCATTATTTGAATATTCTTTTATGCTCGATAATTGCATAAATGCATTTTTAAAAGCTTCATTAAGCTGTGTTCCATATTTTTTGTCGAATGCAGTAAATATTCCATCAAAATAATTTAATAGTTCCTTTGGGTTAATATTAACCTTATCTTCTTTCAATCGGATTATGAAGTTGTTGATTTGTTCAGAGAGTTTATCTAAATTATCTACCATAAATTGATAATTTAGGCACTCTATGTTCGAATAATGCTCGAAAATATTCGTTTCATCTGAGCGCTTTTCGATGATTTCTTTGATTGCAGGATGATCTAAAAGGTCGTTTTGAGTTTGTTTCAATAATTCATTAAAGACATTTGTCTTTTCATTCTGTGAGAATAGGCTTGTAATAGTTCCAAACCCTAACTCGGAATGAGTTATTTCCAATGTTCTCATAGTTGCATCCTTGCAATTTATTTTATTGTCCTATACCCAGCAAAAGAATTGCAGCGGCATTTTCTGGTTTCATTGCTTCAATAATTTTGCCAGCTTTTTTCTTGTTCATCATTTTTAATATTCTTGCAGCATCTCTTTCGTCCAGACGCTCCAATATTGCAGCCACCTCCTGTGGCTTGGAATTTTCATATATTTTTGCAAATACTTCAAAATTTATTTTGGTGCTGGAGTCTATCCTTTCCTCCAACATCTTTTGATAGTTCTCTATTCTCTTCTGTGCGAGCGAGTACTTTTCTGCAAGTTTCTTTATTTCAATTTCTTTCTTATTTAAACTATCTTGCAGTTCTTTAGCATTTTTTTCAGATTTTTCAGCAATTGAATTAGCTCGTTTAACTGAATCCTGATGGAAACGAATTGTTTCGGCAATGTTTTTTAGTGAATCTCTTAAATATTTCTCAATTCTCATTAATGAATCAATTTTAATTGAAAATTCATTCTTTTTTATTACTTCATTTTCAAAAAAAGCCAATTGTTTTTTCGAAATTTGAACAGTTGGCTCAATATAGACAGGCTTTAATGTTTTAATTATTTTCTTTGGCTTATCAACTTTTTGAACTTTAGTCGTGTCTTTATTGTCTTTTATTCCCAGCAAATCGGGTCTATATTTAATTACACCAATAAGTCCTCCCATCAATATTGCTAATACTGATGATACAATAATAATCCCTATTAAAAGTTGCTTCCAGGTCACTTTTCTTTCCTGATAAATCCAATTATTGCAATTTCATCGATAAAATTACTTTCCTCTTTTAGAGTTTCAGCTTTATATTCTTCTAATTTTTTTTCTTTCAGTTTTTCAAGTATCATTTCATCTTTTTTTGCTTGAATATATTTATTTTGGCGAAGCTTTTCTATTTCTAGGAGTTGATTTTTATCTTGTATATGCTTTTCAATTTCTTTTTCTACCAATGCTTTATGAGCGATTCTTTCTTGAATATCCGAAGCCTTCCCGCTTGTATATTTTTTTGCAATGAGATTATTTTTATACTCTTTCTTTTCTTCAATAATTTGTTCTTTACGAAAACGAAGTCGCAAAATCTTTGCAAGCTCTTCTTTTGCTTGATTTGTTCTAAATGCTCGTAAATTTAGTAGTGGCTCGAACCTGTATGTGAATTTCTTTGCCATTTCTACATTTTGCTTATTTCGATTACCTTGTTTACAATTTCATAATAATCATTTCGCTCATCTAAACCTTGTTTCAAAAATGAATTAATTATCTCTATTCTTTCAATTGCTTTATCTATTTGTGGGTTGCTTCCTTTTTGATATGCTCCGACATTTATCAAATCTTCTGCACTTCTATAAACTGCAAGTAATTCTTGTATTTTTTTTGCTGCCTCGAGATGTTCTTTAGATACTACATCACTTCGACAACGACTAATGCTTTCAAGTACATCAATTGCCGGATAATGTGCAAGCGATGCGAGTTTTCTCGATAATACAATGTGTCCGTCCAAAATACCTCTTGTCGTATCTGCAATTGGTTCATTCATATCGTCGCCTTCAACTAGCACAGTATAAATTCCTGTTATTGTTCCTTTTTCGGAAGTTCCTGCACGTTCCAATGTCTTTTGTAAAATAGTAAACACTGACGGTGTATATCCACGAGTTGTCGGAGGTTCGCCAATTGAAAGACCTACTTCTCGTTGAGCCATTGCCAATCTTGTTACAGAATCCATCATCAACATAACATCCAAACCCTTATCGCGGAAGTATTCTGCTATTGTTGTAGCTGTAAGTGCTGCTTTTACCCGAATGAGTGGTGGAACATCACTTGTCGCGACTACAACAATTGACCTGTCAAGTCCCTCTTGTTTCAAATCTTTTTCTATGAACTCGCGCACTTCTCTTCCGCGTTCACCAATTAACGCAATCACATTAATATCGGCTGATGTATTTCGGGCAATTGTTCCAATTAATGTAGATTTCCCAACCCCAGAGCCTGCAAAAATACCGACACGCTGTCCTTTTGCTAATGTTAGAAGTCCATCGACAGCTTTTATTCCCGTTGAAATTGGTTCAGAAATCCTTTTTCGTAATAATGGATTTGGTGGGACTGCATATATCGAACGTTTTTGCTCGATTGACACCTCTGCTTTTCCGTCAAGTGGACGACCTAACCCATCTATTACTCTACCTAATAATTTGTCTCCTACTCCAACAGACAAGGATTTCCCTGTTGCAATAATTTCTGTCGATGGTTCAATGTCGTTTGTTTCTCCAAGCACCATTGAGAGAATTCTGTCATCTCGAAATCCAACAATTTCAGCTAAAGCAATTAGTTCACCGTATTTGTTTCTTAATTCACATATTTCTCCAATAGGGGCTTTCGGTCCTTCGCTTTCAAGAACAAGCCCAACTACTTTTTTAACTTTTCCGCGCCGCACTAATGTCGGTGTTTTCTGTATTGCTGGCTTGAAAAATTTTTCTATGTTAATTGCTTGGTACATTTGTTTTGTCTTCGCTATTATTCGTTTCAGAATTGTCCTGAATTTCTTGTGTTTCAGGCATAATTGTATCAAGAATATCGGGATAACTTTCTTTCAGAGATGATTCAAGGTCTAACTTTATTTGTTCTTTTGCCTCTTTTAATGCATTTTGTAATTTTTTTAATTGTTCACTTAATCGCCCATCAATAATTCCTGCACTTGTATGCAAAATGCAACTTCCTTGTTCTATAGTATCCGATGTTACTATTTCTATTTTATTATCTGTCAAATTAAAGATTTGAGAATTTACTTTTTTTAGTACTTCAAAGTCGTCTTTATTTAATACAATTCTGAATACTTCTTCATCCTTTATTTCGCTAAATACCTTATTTATCTGGCTTGTAACTAATTGTTCACTTTCGACTGCAGCAAAACCCATTATTTTTCTTGCAATTTCAATTGATAAGTCTATTAATGCTTCATTGAATTTTTTTTGCTCTTGCAAAAAAGCTTTCTTTAATTCGAAAGCGATTTTATCGAAACGTTTTATCCACTGACTATGAATTTGAATTTCACTTTGATATATAGCTCTTGCAGAATCTTGACCATCAGAAAAACCTCTGTCGTAGGCTGATTGAATTTCTTTCGCAGCTTCTTCAATAGGAATGCTTTCATCTGGCACTCGTCGCAAATCTATTTCAATAGGTTCGTTAGAATCTGAAATAGTGTATGTTTCTGTAAAATAAGTTACTTTGGGTTGAGGCTCTGGTTCAGGTTCGCCAATAAATTCTTCTACTTCTGGTAGTTCTTCTACTTCAATAGGTTTGGATTTAATTAAATTCTCAAGTTCTAATAGCTTTCGCTCAAATTCTCTGCGAATAATTTCTTCGCTTTTGATAATTTTAACTTTTCGTTTATTCCTTGGTATTTTTAATATTATTTTATTCATTTCGTTCCTTTCTTATACGAAAATATCTTCCTTGCCACGACCACCGATAGCAATTTCTTCTTGTTCTTCGAGTTTCTTGATAATATCAACTATTCTCATTTGTGCTGCTTCGACTTCTTTTAATTTAACTGGTCCCATAAATTCGAGCTCTTCTTTAACAACTGCTGCTGCACGTTCAGACATATTCTTGAATATTTTCGAACGGATTTTTTCGTCAGAAACCTTCAATGCAAGTGCTAAATCGCGTTTATCGACATCACGTAGAATTCTTTGAATGCCTTTGTCGTCAATAAGCACAATATCTTCAAACAAGAACATTTTGCGTTTGATCTCTATTGCCATATTATAATCTTTTTCTTCAATGCTTTCTAACAATTGTTTTGCTACTGCATTGTTGCACTTATTAAGAATGTTGGCAACCAATTGCACACCTCCGGCTTGAGCTAAATTCTGCGAAAGAGTTGCTTCTGCTATTTGATCAACAACGTGTTC
>CALGXJ010000140.1 GCA_937936035.1 Eximiradius proteiniborus | reverse complement strand
ATTTTTGTTAGCACTCATTTGTGCAGAGTGCTAATAATTATTAAAATGTAAAATAAAAGGAGGTATAATATGAACTTAACACCATTGCACGACAGAATCATCGTAAAACCTGCAAAAGCAGAAGAAGTTACCAAAGGTGGTATCATTATTCCTGATACTGCAAAAGAAAAACCAATGCAAGGTGAAGTAGTTGCAGTTGGAAAAGGCAGAGTGGCTGATGATGGGAAATTAATTCCAATGAATTTAAAAGTTGGAGACAAAGTGCTTTATGGCAAATATGCTGGCACTGAAGTTAATATTGATGGCGATGAATACTTAATTATGCGTGAAAGTGATGTTTTTGCTATTATCAACTAATTGAATTTTCAAATAAATAATTTATGTAATTAAAATAATCATTAAATGTATAATAAATCAAGGAGATAAAATAATGGGTGCAAAAATCATAACATTTGATGTTGAAGCACGTGCAGCATTAAAAAGAGGTGTTGATCAACTTGCTAACGCAGTAAAAGTAACTTTAGGTCCCAAAGGTCGCAACGTTGTTATAGATAAAAAATTTGGTGCTCCTCTTGTAACTAAAGATGGTGTAACAGTTGCAAAAGAAGTAGAACTCGAAGATCCAATTGAAAATCTTGGGGCAAGTATGGTTAGAGAAGTTGCATCGAAAACTAGCGATTTAGCTGGTGATGGAACAACTACTGCAACTGTTCTTGCTCAAGCAATTTTCCGTGAAGGATTGAAAAATGTAACTGCCGGCGCAAACCCAATGGATTTAAAGCGCGGCATTGATATGGCAGTTGCTGCAATTACAGAAAAGTTAAAAGAAATCAGCCGTGAAGTTGAAAGCAAAAAAGAAATTGCACAGGTTGGTACAATTTCTGCAAACAACGACCCAACAATTGGTGAACTAATTGCTGAAGCAATGGAAAAAGTTGGCAAAGACGGAGTGATCACTGTTGAAGAAGCAAAAGGAACTGAAACTTCAATGGAAACTGTTGAAGGTATGCAGTTCGACCGTGGTTATCTCTCTCCATATTTTATCACTGATGCTGATAGTATGGAAGCAATATTAGACAATCCATATATCTTGATTCACGACAAGAAAATTTCTTCAATAAAAGATTTGCTGCCTGTTCTCGAAAAAGTTTCACAAGCTGGTCGTTCCCTGTTAATTATTGCTGAAGACGTTGAAGGCGAAGCACTTGCAACATTAGTTGTGAACAAATTGCGTGGCACTTTGCGTGTCGTAGCTGTCAAAGCTCCTGGTTTTGGCGACAGACGCAAAGCAATGCTCGAAGATATTGCAATTCTCACTGGTGGAACAGTTATTAGTGAAGAAAAAGGTTTCAAGTTGGAAAATGCCACTCTTGCATATCTTGGAACAGCAACCCGCGTCATTGTAGACAAAGACAACACTACAATCGTTGAAGGTGCGGGCAAACAAGAAGACATCAAAAAACGTATCAATGAAATCAAAATCCAAATCGATAAAACAACTTCTGATTACGACAGAGAAAAATTACAAGAACGCCTTGCAAAACTCGCTGGTGGGGTTGCTGTATTGAAGATTGGTGCTGCAACTGAAGTTGAAATGAAAGAAAAGAAAGCTCGCGTTGATGATGCTTTGCACGCTACCCGCGCTGCTGTTGAAGAAGGAATTGTGCCCGGTGGTGGAACAGCATATTTAAGAGCTCTTTCTGCTTTGGACAATTTGAAACCAGCAAATGAAGATCAAAAAACTGGCATCGAAATCATTCGCCGTGCTTTGGAAGAACCAATTCGTCAAATTGTTTCAAATTGCGGCTTGGATGCTTCCGTTGTAGCTAATAAAGTTAAAGAAGGAACAGGTGCATTTGGATTTGATGCTGCTCGCGAAGAATATTGCGATTTATACGAAGCTGGCGTTATCGACCCAACAAAAGTAAGCCGCGTAGCTTTAGAAAACGCTGCATCTGTTGCAAGTCTTATGCTGACAACAGAAACTACAATTGTTGAAAAGCCTGAAAAAGAAAAACCAATGCCACAAATGCCAGCAGGTATGGATTATTAATAGAAAAACCCCCGCTTGCTTTAGCGGGGGTTTTTTATTTATAATTTGATTAACGTATCAGCTCTATCAGGGCTTAATGATACGATTTTTATTTCAGCACCAGTAAATTTTTCAATTAATTCAAAATATTGCAGAACCTCTGCAGGAAGTTCGGTCCAATGTCTAACACCTTTTAACGATGTTTTCCATCCTTTCAGTATTGTATATTCACATTTTAAATTTTCGAGAGTATGAATATCAACAGGAAAAGATTTTAGCGTTCTACCTTCATAAGTATAGGAAGTGCATACATTAATCTCATCAAAATCATCTAAGACATCCAACTTCGTTAGAGCAATATCTTTAATGCCATTAACCATGACAGAATAACGCAAAGCTACTAAATCGAGCCAACCACAACGGCGCGGGCGCCCGGTTGTTGCCCCAAATTCAGCACCAATTTGGCGCAAACGCTCGCCTGTCTCATCATTAAGTTCTGTCGGGAATGGACCATTTCCAACACGTGTTGTGTAAGCTTTTACAATACCAATCACATTGGAAATCGATGTTGGAGGAATACCAAGACCAGTGCAGGCTCCGCCTGAAGTAGGGTTTGAACTTGTAACAAAAGGATAAGTTCCGTGATCAATATCAAGCAAAGCTCCTTGTGCACCTTCGGCAATGATTTTCTTTCCTTGTTGTATTGCATTATTCAGATAAAGCGTAGTATCTGTGATTAAGTCGTCAATTTCAGCATCAAACGAAAGATATTCTTCCATCAACTCATCAATATTAAAACTTTCAAAACCATAAATTTTGTGAAGAATATTATATTTTTCTTCCAAATTATTTCGAAGCTTCTGTTCAAAACCTTTTCTATCGAGCAAATCAACAATACGAATACCAACCCGTGTGGCTTTATCGAAATAAGCAGGTCCTATTCCCCTTCCCGTTGTTCCAATAGCATAACTTTTAGCGTCTTTTTCACGAACCTGATCTAGTAATTTATGATATGGCATAATAAGGTGCGCTTTATGACTAATGAAAAGGCGATTATGAACATCAATGCCATTCTCTTCAAGCATTTTGATTTCACTTTTCAGAGCAATTGGATCAATGACAACTCCGTTTCCAATTACGCATATACAATTTGGGTGAAGAATACCAGAAGGAATTAAATGTAATACATATTGCTTACTATTTATTACGATTGTATGTCCGGCATTTGCACCACCCTGGTAGCGTGCAACAATGTCAGCATCTTTACTTATTAAATCGACAATTTTTCCCTTTCCTTCATCTCCCCACTGAGAGCCAACAACTATTGTAACACTCATAATTATCCTAATTTGTTTAAAAACAATAATAAATATAAGATTTTTCAACTAATATATAGTTTATTTTCAGAAATATATTCTTCAACTTGCTTTGGAACCAAACCTGAAATACTATTCTTATTTTTTAGTTTTTCGCGAATTTGGGTTGCTGTAATATTAATAATTGGAGCATCAATAAAATGAATTTTATCTAAATATCTTCCAAAAATCAACTTGATATTTTGCTCTAAATAAGTATTATCGATATCTGGGCGACGAACAATACAAATATTTGAGTTTGAAAGGATTTCCTCCCATCTCTTCCATTTGTCGAAAGCTATTGCTTGATCAGCACCGATCAACAAATAAAATTCATCTTCGGGATGAATATTTTTAAGAAATTCAATTGTATCGATTGTATATGAAACACCACCTTTGATAATTTCATAATCTAAAACTTCAACATTATTATTAATGTTTTTAATTGCTAATTTAAGCATAAAAAGTCTATCATAATCTGTTGCTTGAAAAACGGAAAAGTTAGTTTTAAACGGTGAAATAGCAGCTGGGACAACATAGCATTGATCGATAATCATCTGCGATATAAATTTGTCGAGCATTATTAAATGCCCATTGTGCACCGGGTTGAAAGTTCCACCAAATATTCCGACTTTCATATTGAAATTATCAAGCGTTAATAATAGCAAAAATAATAAATACTGCTCATTATAAAAAA
>CALGXJ010000139.1 GCA_937936035.1 Eximiradius proteiniborus | reverse complement strand
AAAATCAGGATTAATCCATTCATTGATTTTTTCAATAAGCTCGTGGAAAGCGCTTCCCAAGGAAAGCGCTGCTTCACGAGAAAAATTTTCGTCTAAGAGATGCTCATCGAAACCAAATTCTTTATTGATTACCAAATTATTTTCACTTTCAAGTAGGTTGTCGAGTTGTGTAGGATAGAAAAATTTGTTTTTTGGAACGGATACAATTTCTTTGATTGATAGATGATAATCAACTTTATTTGAGATTTTTGGTGAAACAGAAGGATTATTATTCACTATAAAGCGATCATTTGAGAATACATTTATAGGTATTTTTAATAAATTTGGAGTAACAGAATTATGTAACATTAATTCTGTTGATATATGAGAAGGAATACTATCAATATCAAAATCTGGATCTCCGTAATCGAGCTCAAGAGCATCAAAAAGCAATCGCGCAAAACCATTTAGTTTGGCTATGCCACCTTGTTGTTTCTTCATTAAAGAAGAAGAAATAATTAAATGGTCTTTTGCACGAGTGGAAGCAACATACAACAGCCTGATTTCTTCGTTGAGTTCATCGGCTTTACTGTAATGATTAGCAACTTTTCTAATAATAAAATCAACATCTGAGGTTTCGCCATCGACAATTTGTTTCAGCTTGAATAGAAGCCCAAAGTCTTTATCAACCATAAAACTGTTGGCAAACTTAGTTCTATAATTAGAATTATAAATATAGACTATTGGGAATTCTGCACCTTTTGCCCCGTGAACGGTCGTAATACGAACGGCATTTTCGTTTGAAAAGGCGGCGGCTTCGGGTTCTTTTGAGTTGTCGGATAGGTATTGAAGTTCCTCAACAAAATCATATAAGGAACGAAAACCTCGAGCCTCAAACTTTCGGACATAATCAATCAATTTATTAAAGTTTGACTTTATTTGACTTCCCGAGGGAGTTTTTGCAACATAGAAATTATAACCGTCGAGACTAATAATTTTGCTGATAAGACTTGAGACATTTAACCGCGTGGAGTAAAAAATAAGATTTTCCAAAATATTGTTTGCATTTTCAAATATCTTGAAATTATTATAGTTTTCAAGTTGTTTTATGTGATTATAATATTCAAGGAATTGGTGATAAAGCGAGATGTTTTGAGTGCCCTTTTGCATGTTGAAAGCGATTATTTCTAATATATCTGCTGAAGTGAACCCAATAAATGGAGATTTTAAGACACACGCAAAAGCATAATCATCGTTTTTATCTGCAAAAAAATTAAGAAACTCTCGAATGTCCTGAATTTCGGGAGTCGCAAAGAAGCCAGAACCGCTCGACAACACATAAGGGATATTGTTTGCAATAAGCTCCTTAATTAATTTTCCTAAAGCATTTTTTTTCCTTGATAGAATTGCGATATCACTATACTCAGGTTTTCTGAATTCGTTAGTTTGATTATCGAAAATTTTGTAATCTAAATTTCCAGCGATAACTGCTTTAATGTGTTTGACAATTAATTGTTCTTCAGTGGAGGAATCAACTTCGGCATTGATGTCTTGCTCGGAGGCAATAACCTCCTCAACTTTTTGGTCAAGTTGAATTTGTTGGTCATCTTTTCTGAGTGAAATAACTAATTGAATACTTTTATTAGTATTGCCTTCAATATTCAGAATAAAAGAAACAGAACCAAGTGGTTGTGAGGTAGCAACATCGTGCACAGGGTTATCAAGAAATTTAGAAGTTGCACGCCCGCAAATAATCGGTTCATATTTAATATTGTTCGCATCTTTTTTAAGTTCAAAAATAGTTGGTGTTGGTTCCCCGATTAGTTTGGCAAAGATTTTATTTACAAAACCGGCTATATTTGGCGACATACGGAAAGATGTAGTAAGCGATAGAATACCGAGCTTATTTTTATCATTCAGGATTTGTTGTGAGTACTGAGAACTATTAAGGTAATCAATTTTTGTTGGAATAAAGGATTTGTCTTTTTCTATCAGAGGATTGAGATTGTTTTTCTGGGCTAAGATGAAAGTTGCTTTGTGAAAAACTTCAACTTCTGCACCCTGAAAACTGTAAATACTTTGTTTTGGGTCGCCAACGATAAATAGATTATTGTCCTGACCAAAAGAGTTATCATCAAAGCATAGTTTGCTTATAATATCAAACTGTTCGTTATTTGTATCCTGAAATTCATCAACAAGAATATAGTCGTACTGGTTTCTAAATTTCTTTGCGAAATCTTCGTTGCATAGCATATTGCGAACGATGAAAATCATATCATCGAAATCTATTGCAAACATTTCCTGCTTTGAATTCTGATATTTATCAAATACTTTTGAAGCAATTTCTGTAATCAGCCTCGCATCATTAATTTGTTGGAGCAAGAAGGCATTGTATTGCTGGTTATCTAATACCAGAATATCTTTATTAAAGAGAATATTGTATGCTTCATTAAAGTGATAAAATTGTTCCGGAAAAATATTTTTAAGAAAGGTAATTAGTTGCGGTTTTCTATTTGCATTTGTTTTTTCGTGGAATATTGCGGATATCAATCTTAAATAATTGAAATCCAAAACATGAGGAGAATTATTAAAAGCTTGATTAAATTTGCTGAAAAGTGCTTTTATTCTTGATTGTTTTTCGCAAATATCATTAATAATATCATTTTCATTTATATGTTCGTGTAATTTTTCAATAAAAATATCAAAATAAGAGAGAAAGTCAGAATAACATTTAACCAAAGTAGAATTGTAATATTTTAAAATTTCATCGTTACTTTGCTTGTAGAACTCAATCAAGGAAAACAATTTTCTTCTGAAATTAATTAATTCTTTGATTGTAGAAATAACATTTTTTTTGTTGTAACGAACCAATAAATCAATAAAATCAGAATTATTTGTGGAATTCTTAAAATCAAGGAACACATCTTGAATGGCTTCATCAAGCAAAGCAAGGGCATCATATTCGGAAAGTTCAAAAAAATTGAGGGCAATACCTGCTTCAGTAGGATAGTCGCGTAAAAGCGAGTTGCAGAAACTATGAATAGTAGCTATGTTGGCATATTGGATACGGTCGCGGAGGAATTTCAATTTGCGAATTTTTTCGAAATTGTGGGCAGTTTTAGCAATTTCTTCGTTAATCAGCTCATCAATTTTTTTAGCAACACGAGATTTCATTTCAGAAGCAGCTACTTTTGTAAAAGTAATAGCCAAAATACGTCTTACATCGTTTCGAACTGGTTCGAAGTTGAGTAATATATCAATATATTTATTAACAAGAACAGTCGTTTTTCCGGAGCCAGCATTTGCGGTAAGCGAAATATGCCTATCGCGCATAAGAGCGAGTTGTTGTTCAAAAGTTAGATTGTGCGACAACATAAATTAATTCTTTTTACGAAAGAGAGAAACATCAATATTATAGCGTCTTATTTTGTTATGAAGAGTTTCGCGACTTACACCAAGCAAAGCAGCGCTTTTGCTAACATTTCCATTGAATTGAGCTAAGGTTGCTTCGATTTTCTTTTTATCAACTTCTGCTAAATCTTCTTTTAGTGTTCTATCAGTTGCAAAAACAGGGATTTGGAATTGATCATTATTATGATTGGTGCTTAAAACCTTTTTAACATCAGAAATTTCAATTTTATCTTTTTGCGTAGTCTGAAGGATGAGCTTCAAGAAATTAACAAGCTCGCGAACATTTCCGCTCCAGTTATATTCAGTCAGAAAATCGATAGTATCATTTGAGAAAAATTTGTATTCCGAGAAATCATTATTATGTTTCTGGCAATAATGATTAATAATTTCCGGTATGTCTTCACGACGTTCTGATAGAGGTGGAATATAAATTTCGCATTCGCGCATACGGTGGTAGAGTTGCTCACGGAAACGTCCTTCGTGCATAAGAGAAATTAAATCTTTGTCGGTAGCAGAAATGAAGCGGATATCGACTTCTTCGTTTTGTATAGAGCCAACCTTCCGTACAATTTTCTCTTCAATTGGGATAAGCAGGTTAGATTGCAATTCGACAATTAAGTCGCCGATTTCATCAAGGAACAGGGTTCCTTTGTTTGCTTCCTGAAATAGTCCTCGTTTTGTTTCCATAGCACCGCTAAAAGCACCTTTAACGTGTCCATAAAGTTCGCTTTGAAAAAGATCTTTTGGGATATTTGGGATATCAACTGTAACAAAAGGGAATTTGGAGCGGCGGCTAATAGTATGAAGAGCTTTAGCAACAAGTTTTTTGCCGGTACCGGTTTGTCCGGTAATAAGGACGTTCAGGTCAGTGCGACCGTAACGGATAATACTGTCGCCGACTTGAAGAATCTGTTTGCTTTTGCCAATAATACCGCAGGAAGCAAGAAATTTTTGGACTTCGAGTTCTTCGGAAAATGCTGAAATATGGCGTGATGAACTATCGAGCACAGCCTTAATTTTATCTTTCGAAATAATACTTTTTTCGATAAAATTCGAAGCACCAAGTTTTGTAGCTCGAACGGCCGCTTCAATAGTTCCTTTTCCAGAAATCATTACAACAGGGATTTGTAAATAATTTTTGCGGATAATTTCAAGTAAATCAAGCCCATTGGTTTTTTCGCCGGGAGCAAATTCTATGTCTAAAAGAATTATTCCAACAAATCTGTGTTTTTCATCTAAAAAGGAAAGTGCTTGTGAGGGTGAATAAGCCACGGCAGTATCATAGCCGAAAGACTGGACAATGTCTGCCATAGTCGAGGCAAAATCGTGGTCGTCATCTACTATTAGAGCAATTACTTTCATCATCTATTTTTTATTTCCCGAATACTTGGCACTAAACAATTAAGAGAATCGAAAAGTTCGCGAAAATACCGCGAGCCTTTATTTTGGAATTCTGGATTCCACACGGCAAGCATATTAAGATTTTGTTCAGGATTAGAGAATTCAACAAATCTGGCTTTGCTTTCGCCGGGTGAGAACAAAGTTTGAGTTTTCAAGATAGTCGATTTAGCAAGCTTTAATTTACTGCAAAATTCATTTTGGTCTAAGTCAATGATTTTTTCTTTTTTTATTTCCGGATTTTTATTGCTTTTTGAAAAAATGAAGAGTTCGCCATATGCATTAATTTCATAACCAAAAAAAGCGTTATCTTTTGGAAGAAAGTCGCCCCATCGCAGCACAAGATTTTTCTCATTTTCGTTTAGGCAATTAACTAATTGCGGTTCTTTACTCTTGAACAAAGAGCAGGAAGAGAACAAAAAAAGCAACAATATTGACAGGATAAAAATTCTCATTTCGAGTAACAGCATTTGAACATAATTGACAAATATAATAAAAAGAGTATTAATAAAAAATTCAGTAATGATTTGTATTATTTTTATATCTATCAAGAAATTCTGTAACGACGGGGTCTTCGGTTTTTTCTAAATCATCGGATGTTCCTTCGAACTGCACCAAACCATCGTTGAGCATTACAACACGATTAGCAATTTTATAAACAGAGAACATATCGTGAGTAATTATTATAGATGTTACTTTAAGTTTATGAGAAAGTTCAGAAATCAAGTCATCAATTTGTTCAGATGTAACTGGGTCCAAACCGGTCGTAGGTTCA
>CALGXJ010000138.1 GCA_937936035.1 Eximiradius proteiniborus | reverse complement strand
TTCTGCAAAGGCTCGATAGAAACGCTCCGCAACCAATTTCGAGGCCCAAATCGCGAGCCAACGAACGGATATATGTTCCTTTGGAACAAGATATTTTTAATTTAACAAAAGGATTTGAAAAATTCAAGATTTCAATTGAATATATTTGAACTTTTGAAGGAGGAATATCGATTGACTTATTTTTACGAGCGAGTTCGTATAATTTTTTCCCCTGCACCTTTTTAGCGGAAAACATTGGTGGAATCTGCAAAATTTCACCAATAAATAATTGAGACTTTTCAACTATCAGACTTTCGTTCAGAAACGAAGTATCCCGGGGATTTTCTTCCGGGGCTTCTGCGTCGTCGGTGCGAGTGGTTGCACCGAATTTAACTTCGGCTATATATTCTTTTTTCAGGTTCTGGAATTGCTCAATTGTTTTGGTTGCTTTTCCTAAGCATAAGATTAGCAATCCGGTTGCCAGCGGGTCGAGAGTGCCTGCGTGTCCAATTTTTTTGATATTAAGCAAATTTCTGATTTTTGCGACAACATCGAAGGATGTCCATCCACTTTCTTTATCAATTAAAATGGTTGCACCTTCGGTATTTGCAAGGTGCAACCATAAATTAAAATCATTTATGTTAGATTTATCAAGGAGCATAAAACAACTACTTGTTTTCTTTTAATTTTGCATCTTCTTCTCTGGCTTTATTGAGAAGATACTGAATATGCTCCATTTGGTCGATAGTATCATCGAGGAAGAACTTTAAATCGGGAATAGTTTTCAGCCTGACACTGCGAGCAACAATACCACGAAGTTCGTATTTTTCTTCTTCGAGCATTTGAAGAAACTTAGGAGGAGAAATTTTACCACCGTATAAGCTAATATATATTTTGGCAAGGGTTAAATCTGGAGAAAACCTTACAGTAGTAACAGTAGCAATACCGGCATTATGCTCGCGGGCAAAATCGCTAATTGGTTGGGACAATGCTCTTTTTACAATGCTTGCTACTTTTTCAGCTCTTATAGACATAATATACTTTACGAAATAATAAAATTAAAGAGTACGACGAATTTCAACTAATTTATATCCTTGAATAATATCGCCTTCCTGAATATCATTAAAACCATCAAGCTGAATACCACACTCATAGGAAGTATCTACTTCTTTGACATCATCTTTGTTGCGTTTGAGCGAGGCGATAGAACCGTTAAAAACAGGCAGACCATTTCTAAGAACTTTCACACGGTCGTTTCTATTAATTTTGCCATTGAGCACATAGCATCCAGCGATAGTCCCGATACGGCTAATTTTGAAAATTCTTCTAACTTCAACTTCAGCGGTAACTTCTTCTTTGATTTCAGGTTTTAGCAAGCCTTCAAGAGCCATCTGCACTTCATTAATACAGTCATAGATAATGTTGTATAGTCTAATATCGATTTTTTCGTTATCAGCCAGACGCCTTGCAGCAGAGGAAGGCGACACATTAAATCCAATGATAATTGCCTGCGAAGCAGCAGCAAGCATAACATCGGACTCGGAAATTTCACCAACACCTTGATGTAAGATATTGACACGAACTTCGTCAGTAGAAAGTTTGAGTAGCGAATCGCTAATAGCCTCGACGGAACCACCAACATCACCTTTGATGATGAGGTTGAGTTCCTGAACACTTCCGAGCTTGATACGAGAAGATATTTCATCAAGCGAGAGATGACGAACACGCCGCATTTCCTGTTCACGTTTGAGTTGCTTACGTTCGTTAGATATGCTACGGGCTTCGGCTTCACTATCGACGACGAGGAAATTATCACCGGCCTCGGGCAAACCATCGAACCCCATAACGCGGACAGGCACAGCAGGAGTAGCAATTTCCATTTTGTTTCCGCGTTCATCCTGCATTGCACGAACACGTCCGTGATGAATACCGGAAACAAAAGGATCGCCTATTTTCAAAGTTCCTTTTTGAACAATTATTGTAGCAACGGGACCGAGACCTTTACTTACGTTTGATTCAATCACAACGCCTTTTGCTTTCCTGTTTGGATTGGCTTTTAGATCGAGGATATCGGCTTCGAGCAAGATTTTTTCGAGTAATTCTTCAATATTAATACCTTTCTTAGCAGAAATTTCAACGTGTTGATATTTCCCGCCCCATTCTTCTATAAGGACACCGTGATCAGCAAGTTGCTGTTTAATTCTATCGGGATTAGCATCAGGTTTGTCAATTTTATTGATAGCTACAATCATCGGGACGCCGGCAGCTTTTGCGTGGCTAATTGCTTCGATAGTTTGAGGCATCACACTATCATCGGCGGCAACAACAAGTACAACAATATCAGTAACCTGTGCGCCACGGGCACGCATAGCAGTAAATGCTTCGTGACCGGGAGTATCAAGGAAAGTAATTTCACGACCATTCGGAAGAGTAACTTTGTAAGCACCAATATGTTGAGTGATACCACCTGCTTCACCGGCAACAACATTCGAACGGCGAATATAGTCGAGAAGTGAGGTTTTCCCGTGATCTACGTGTCCCATTATTGTAACAATAGGTGGGCGCTGAACAAGCGATTCCGGTGGATCAATATCTTCTTCTTCAACCTGAACTTTTTGAGTATCGATAAATTCTACTTCATAACCATAATCATCTGCAATTAAAGTAATGGTATCTTTATCCAAGCGTTGATTGATAGTAACCATTAATCCCAAAGCTATACATTTTAAGATGATTTCGTTAGGCGATTTGCCCATCATATTTGCAAGATCGCCAGTGGTAACGAATTCAGTAATTCTCAGGATATGGCTTTCGCGTTCAATTTCTTCGATTTGACGAATTTCTTTTTCTTTGCGTTCTTGCTTCTTTTTCTGGCGGATGCGCTCGCGCATAGAACCCGTATGAGGTTCCATTCCCGCGTATGTTTCGCGGATAGCGCGCATTACTTCTTCTTCCGAGATAGTTTCCCGGATAGACTTCTTCTTTTTCTTACGCTTCTTATCTTTAATTTTACCTAATTTTTCTTCTGCTTCGGGATCGAAGTCTTTAATTTTTTTCTTGAATTTATCTTTTTTAATTTCAACTTTCGAGACACTTTCAACAGGTTCAACTGTTTCGGTAAACTTTTCTTTAATTTTCTTTTTATCTTTATCTTTCTGTTTTTCAAACGGTTTTTCGGGGGCAACATCAATTTTGCCAAGAATTTTAAGTCCCGAAGGTTTTTGAGTTTGATCGACAACTTCAATAATCTTTTTCTTTTTCTTACGCTTCTTGTCTTTTTTAACTGTAGGTTCTGCCTGAATGTCTTCCTGAACAGCATCAAGTTTTGGTTTTTCCTGGATTTGATCACTTATTTTAGTTGTTTCACTGATAATTTCAACTTGTTCAGAAGACTTAGGAGCTTGCACGACAGGAGCAGGTTTTTCTTCTATAGAAATTAGTTCTTCAGGTTTTTCTTGTTTGGTTGGAGGTTCGTGATATTCGACAAAAAGTGGGGTTGGCTTTTCTTCTTTGATTTCAGGTACGGTTGTTGGTTGTGGTTCAGTAATTTCTTCAACAATAACAGTTTCTGGTTCAATTTTCTGAGGTTCAGCAATTTTTTTCTTAACCTCGATTTCATCAGCATCTCTGACGACAGGTTTTACAGGTTCTTCAATATCAAGAGTTTCTTCAACTTTGGCAGAAATATCAATTTTTGCTTTTGGCTGAATTTGCTTGTGGATTTCTTTATGTTTCTGGAGTTTTTCCCGTTGTTTTTCGGCGGCTTTTTTTTCGCGTTTAAATTTATCATAAACAAGCTCTGCCATTTCTTCGGTCAGAGTGGCAGTGGGCTTGTTATCGATATCAAAACCTTTGGAGCGGAGAAATTCAACAATTGTCTCGCGACCAATATTAATTTCAGAGGCAATTTTAATTAATCTTATTTTATTTGATTCAGCCATAATAAAGCAAAAATATTAAACAAACTATTTTTCAAAAATCTTCTTCGACAAGAAAGTCAGCACTTCGGGGCGTTCTTCTTCGTCGAATTCAGTTAAAATGATTTTACGAAAATCCATCAGGCTTTTTGGAGAGAGCCCTTCGATTTCAAGTAACTTGTTGAGGTCTGCATCGAGAAACTCACGGGCAGTTGTAATTCCCATATTTCTTAATTTATCGATAAGTTCATCTCCAAATTCAACTTTAAATTCAACCAAATCAATATCTTCGCCACCTTCTTTGACAAGCTGGATATTAAATCCTGTGAGTTTGGAAGCAAGACGAACATTTTGACCATTTTTACCGATAGCGAGCGAGACCTGATCGTCGGCAACAAGAACCGTAGCTGTACGGGTTTCGTAAGAAATCTGGATATCGCGAACTTTTGCAGGAGCAAGAGCACGCATAATGAATACCTGAGGATTTTCAGAAAATTCTATGAGGTCTATACTTTCGTTATTCAGTTCTCTAACGATGGAATGAATGCGAACGCCTTTTAGCCCAACACAAGCGCCTACGGGGTCAACTCTGTCGTCGTAAGACTGAACGGCAACTTTGGAGCGTTCGCCGGGTTCTCGAGCAATAGCTTTGATTTGGATCACACCATCATATATTTCCGGGATTTCAATTTCAAATAGACGCATTAAGAATTCATCGCAGGCACGTGAAAGAATAATATCGGGTTGCCCACCGGAACCACTACGACGAACTTCTTTAATAATAGCCTTAATTGGCTGGTTTTTCTTGTATCTATAAGGTTCATTAGGGATTTGTTCTTCGCGGGGCAAACGCATTTCAATTTTATTATGCATAACAAGCAAGTCGTGGCGACGAATTTGATAAATTTCACCGACAATAATTTCGCCGACACGGTTAGCGTATTCGGTGTAGATATTGTCCTTTTCGACTTCTCTTATTTTTTGGTTCAAGTTCTGAGCGGCAAGCGAAATTAATCTTCGACCGAAGCTATCAGAAATGTTGTCGAGCGTAATTTCTTCGATATATTCATCGCCAATTTCCAAAGGCTCGTCGGTATACATCTGAGCTTCTTCAAGAGAAATTTGGGTATCGGGGTTTTCAACTTCCCCGACAACTTCGCGCATCAAGTAGATTTCGATATCGCCTTTTTCCATATTGACGATAATTTCAAAATTAGCATCCTGACCGTATTTCTTACGGACAACCATCGAAAGAGTTTCTTCGAGAATACCTTGGAGAAGGTCTCTATCGATGTTTTTGGCTTTAGCCATCTCCATAAAAGCATCAACGATAGTCTTTTTGTCTATCTTGTGCTTTGCTTTACGTCTTGCCATTTTTCCTTGACTGATAATTAGTTTTTTAAAATATTTTTAATATTTATCGTTAAAGTCTATTATAATTGTATAAAAAATTAAAATAAAAATTTATACAAAAAATGGGCTTGAAATTTCCGAAGCCCATCTCTTTTTGAGATATTCAAAAATAAGTAAAATTATTGATTTTGAAAAATGTTTTTTTAACTTAATGATAAATCAAGGAGTTTTTATGGGGTTCAAAAGCATAGATTATTTCAACATCGATGAACTTTACACAGAAGAAGAACTTCTAATAAGAGATTCGATAAGAAAGTTTGTTGATGATGAAGTAATACCAATAATTGAGCAATATTATTTCGACGGGAAATATCCGGAGCATCTCACACCTAAACTTGCCGAACTTGGAGTTTTTGGAATAACACTTTCAGAAGAATATGGTGGAGCGGGAGCAAACTATACATCTTACGGTCTTGCAATGCAAGAACTCGAACGTGGTGATTCTGCCGTTCGCTCGTTTGCGTCTGTTCAGAATTCGTTGGTTATTTATCCAATTTCGCGATATGGGACAGAAGAACAAAAACGCAAATGGCTTCCGCGTCTTGTCCGAGGCGAAGCAATCGGATGTTTTGGATTGACTGAACCTGATTTTGGTTCAAATCCGGCTGGAATGATAACAACTGCAAAGAGAACAGATGGAGGATTTCTGCTAAATGGTGCAAAAATGTGGATTACAAATGGAACGGTAGCGGATGTAGCAGTAGTTTGGGCAAAATTGGATGGTGAAATTCACGGCTTCCTTGTGGAAAAAGGGACCAAAGGGTTTTCTGCACCTGAGATGAGAGGTAAACACTCTTTGAGAGCTTCGGTTACGTCGGAATTGATTTTCGAAGACTGCGAGATTCCGGAGGAAAATATATTGAATATAGCGGGATTGCGAGGACCTCTTTCCTGTTTAAATCAGGCTCGGTATGGGATTGCGTGGGGAGCAATCGGAGCGGCACTTGCAGTATTCCACTCTGCACTTGAATATTCAAAATCGAGGATACAATTTGGAAAGCCAATTGCTAAATTTCAGATAACACAGGAAAAATTAGTGTGGATGCTGAATGAAATCACAAAAGCACAGCTTGTGTGCTACCGGCTTGGAAGACTTATGGACGAAGGGAAGGCACGTCCTGAGCACGTTTCTTTTGCTAAACGTAACAATGTTGATATAGCATTGGAATGCGCCCGTATTGCTCGTGAAATTCACGGTGCAAATGGAATTTTGGGCGAATATCCAGTGATGCGTCATAGTGCTAACCTTGAATCAGTCAAAACATACGAAGGAACTCACGAAATTCATACCTTAATTTTAGGTAGAGATATAACTGGTGAAGATGCTTTTGAATAGGAGAAGAAATGTTAAAAAACAAAGCTAAATTTACATCTGCTGAAATAAAAGGAATATTTGGAGAAGAGAACGTATTAAATGTTGAAAAAAACGAGTTTATTGGTGTTTCTATTGATACACGCTCGACTGAGGCGGGAGAAATATTTGTTCCTCTGATTGGTGAAAAAATAGATGCACACGAACTTCTGCCTGATGCTTTTTCGAAAGGAGCAGCGCTTGCAATAGTGTCGAAAAGCTGGTTCGAAAATAATGCAGAGAAAGTAGAAGGAAAGCCAATTGTTTTAGTTGAAGATACGCTTAGGGCACTAGGAGAACTCGCATTGTTTCATAGAAATCGGTTTAACATTCCAATAATTGCAGTAGCAGGTTCGAACGGCAAGACAACGACAAAGGATATGATAGCGGCAGTTCTTTCAAGAAAATTCAAGGTATTGAAAACTTTTCAGAATTTTAACAACCGGATAGGTGTTCCACTGATGATTTTCAATCTTGATGAAACTATCGAGTGTGCAGTAATAGAAATCGGCACTAACGAACCAGGCGAAATATTTATTCTTTCGGAAATACTTTATCCGACAGAAGGTATTATTACAAATATCGGGCAAGAGCATTTGGAAAAACTCATCGACCTTGATGGGGTTGAAATGGAAGAAACGAGCTTATTCGGATATTTACAGCGTTTTGGAGGAACTTGTTTTATCAATTGTGATGATGAAAGGTTAAGTAAATATCAAAGAATTTTAGATAAAAAGTTTACTTATTCAACTATTGATGACTCAGTGAATTTAAGAGTTGAAATTGAAATAAATCAAAATATCAATCCAATTCTTCAATATTCAGTCGGTGGAAATCGAAATAAGATTCAACTGAATACATACGGAATTGCTTCCGGGTACAATGCAGTTGCAGCAATTGCTATTGGGAAATATTTTGAAATAGAGGACGCTGAAATTAAAGTTGCACTTAAAAATTTTGAACAGGAAAAATACAGAGGCTATGCCCGAATGATGCTTCAAGAAATAGAGGGATACACTATATTAAATGATTGCTATAATGCAAATCCGTCATCGATGAAAATGTCGATTGAAACATTACAGAGATACCAAGGGAAACCGAAGCGGGCAGCAATACTGGGTGATATGCGTGAGCTTGGGGAAAAATCGCTTGAATTACATATTGAAGTGCTTAGATATGCTTCCAATATATGCGACAGAGTGCTTACAACAGGTGATTTTATGCAGCAAGCTAGCGAAAAAATTCAAGCAGATAATGTAGAATTCTATTCTGATTTAGTAGAAATTGCCAATAATATTAAAGAGTTAAAAAATGATTATGTGTTTCTTCTGAAAGGTTCTCGTGGGATGAAAATGGAAAGACTAATTGAACTGCTGAATTGAATTTGTTAATAATAAAAATTAAATAAAGTATGAAGTCATTTTTCTTAATTGTTTCAATTTATTATATTTGTAAACTATTTTTTATTAAGTTTAATTATTTTTGAGAGATAATATGTCTGGTCATAGTAAATGGGCTAATATAAAACATCGTAAAAGCAGACAAGATGCAAAACGTGGTAAAATATTTACTCGTCTTGCAAAGGAAATAACAATTGCTGCCCGCGAAGGTGGTGGCGACCCTGAAAGCAACCCAAGATTACGTCTTGCAATTGCTAATGCACGTGCAGTGAATATGCCTTCCGACAATATTCAGCGAGCAATTAAGAAAGGGACTGGTGAGCTCGAAGGCGAAAACTATATGGAAATTATGTTCGAAGGATATGCTCCGGGTGGGGTTGCTGTAATAGTAGAAACAGTTACAGATAATAAAAACAGGACATTGCCTATTGTACGTTCAACGATGAGTAAGTTGGGTGGCAGTCTTGCAGAAACAAATGCGGTTGCCTGGAATTTTGAGCGAAAAGGCGTGATCTCAATAAATACAAATGGTAAAAGCGAAGATGAATTGCTTGAAGTAGTACTCGAAGCTGGTGCAGATGACCTTGAATACGATGAAGAAGTGTCAAGAGTGATTTGCGCAATGGAAAACTTTTCCAGCGTGAATAAATTTTTTGAGAGCAATGGGTTTCAGGTTCAGGAATCGAAGCTTGAATACATTCCTAAGCAAGTAATAACAATCAAAGACGTTGCTGAAGCACAAAAAGTAATGAAGTTTATCGAAGGAATAGAGGACCTTGACGACGTTCAGAATGTGTTCTCAAATTTCGAAATAGACGATTCGATTGCAGACAAGATAGAAGAATAATGATAATATTAGGTGTCGACCCGGGCTCGGTATTATGCGGTTACGGAGTAGTCGAGCATGATGGACGAAATGTGGCGTTGATTGAGTATGGAGTAATTGAAGCAAAACGTCGGCACATAAATTTCAATCAACGGCTGAAAGAAATATTTTCAAGGTTGAATTCTGTAATTGAGAGAACCAATCCGGATGCTGCTGCTTTCGAAGCATTGTTTTATTCGAAGAATGCACAAAGTTTAATTAAGCTTTCGCATGCAAGAGCAGCAGCAATTTTAGCCGTTACCAACAACAACATACCAGTCATTGAATATTCCGCCAGAGAAGTGAAAAAGTCTGTTACTGGGCGCGGCTCTGCAAGCAAAGAGCAAGTGCAGTATATGGTGCGAAGTATACTCAGTATTGAAGAAACGCCTCAATTTTATGATGCAACAGATGCACTTGCAGTTGCGATTTGTCATATAGTCCGGAAAAATCATAACCAAAAGAAAAGCACAAGCTGGGCTGATTTCCTGAAAGATCATCCTGAATTAATCATTTCAAGATAGAATGAACAGCAATTTTCAAAACAAAAAAGTATTCTATACACTGCTTGCTATTTTTGCATTTGCTGTGTTTTTTTTCAATCAAAACCATCTTAATCAGGATACTATATACTTCAAACACATTCTTCCAATTGCTGAAAACGTGTTGAAAGGCGAAGGATATACAAACGCAGAAGGAGAACCTGCTTTCTATCCGATTTGGGGTTATGTTATTTTGCAATTACCCGGATTGATAATGGGTTCACCTCAGCTTTGGACATTATTCATTCAATTTTTCTTGTCAATTCTTGCGGTTATACTCTTTTACAAATTTTTTGAAATAAATGAAAAGTATTGGCATATTCCGTTATTTTTACCATTTTTTGCTTTATGTTCAATTAAAACTGCTGACGGGCTGGCTTCCATATTGCTTATTGCTTATGCTTATAATGTGGTTGCTTACTTTAAGACAAGAGAAATAAAGAATTTGTATTATTCCGTGCTTGCACTTGCTATATTAGTAAATTTGCGTTCAGAATATATTTATTTGCCTGTGTTTCAAACATTATTTTTTCTTTTTTGCTTAAAAAACAGGCGGAAATACTTCAAAATAAATGCGATTTTTGTAATAATTGTGTTTGTTGCTATGCTGCCCTGGTCAATCAGAAGTTATTTGATCACTGACAAAATTCAATTTAATTCGAGCAATGGCGGTGCAGTAATGTATATTTCATTAGGGCAACTACCACAGAATAAGTGGGGTATCTTGCCAACTGATAGCACAGCTTATTCAATCGCAGCAACTAACGGAATAGATGATCCATTTTCTCCGGCAGCAGACATACTTTTCAAACGATTGACAAAGGAGGCAATTTTAGAAAACCCTATTGAATTTATTAAGAAAATGGGCTACAATGCTATTAAGGTGTTTACTAATGGCGTTTATACAGGAGAATATGCTAATTATTTTTTGGGGAAGGAATTACGCTTGGAAATTGATAGAAATCTCAATATTAAACGAAATAAAATTGGACAAATAAAAATTATTATCGATTTGCCATTAAATCAATCAATCCCGCTTATTGTGGAAAAAATCATTCAAATGTTTTTTCTTCCAATCTTTTTGGTGTTGATGCTATTTCTATTGTATATTGTTTTAAAAAAATCAAGGAATAATGAAACACTATTAACAGTTGTAATGATCATTCTTTTTAAAATTTCGCTTATATCATTAATACAATATGAGTACAGACATACGACAGGATTTTATTTGTTTGTGTTTGGAATATTCTTATTTTTATTGAAAAACAGAGAGCTAAAAAACGAGAATATCGATAAAATTTAGCAACAAAAGGCTAAATTATTTAGATTTCACGAAATACGCTGATTTCATTAAAATAAATTTAATTTTAT
>CALGXJ010000137.1 GCA_937936035.1 Eximiradius proteiniborus | reverse complement strand
AAATTTATATTATGGTTTTCAACATTTTTTAATTTTTAAAAAAGAAAAGGTACATTTTTTGTAGTATGAATTATACACAATTATTTTGAATGAACAGATTTATGTGAAAATAAGTATTTCTACTTAAAATTAATAATGTTATTTGTCGTTTTTTTGTATTGGTGAGAAAGTAAATGAACGGAGGAAATAGATATGTCTAAAAATATTTATTGGATAATTAAAATTTTCGTGGTGCTGATTCTGGCTGTGAATTCTTTGTGGTCGCAACCGCAAAATGTTGGGATTGGGACGACAAATCCGCATAGCTCTGCATTGTTGGATTTAGATGTATCGGCTCCGTCGTTTACTACCAAGCTTGGATTTCTTGTGCCAAGAATGACGCTTACCGAGCGTACCGCTATCCCATCTCCTGCAACAGGTTTGCTTGTATATCAAACTGATGCAGTTGCAGGTTTCTACTACTACACAGGCACTGCGTGGATAAGAATAGTTGATGCTGGAACTAATAATTTATTTCTTTTGCTTTCCGGTGGCACAATGAACGGCAATATCGATATGAACAATAATCTAATCACTAATATCGGCAACTCCGGGACAAACTTTTTGAGCAACGGTGGGCTGAACCTTGCAAATGCTCTGACTGTATCCGCTGGCGGTATCAATATTACAGGTAATAGCACAATTAATGGCTCGCTTTCCGGGCTTACCGGGCTTACTTCATCCGGAAGCATTACTTTTTCGTCTCTTGCAGCTAATAGTATCGTCAAAACTGGTGCGGGCGGTATGCTAACTACTGGTAGCATTGATTTGGGTTCGTCAGAAGTATCGGGCACTTTGCCGATAAACCGTGGCGGAACGGGTCTTTCTGCTGCTCCTTCCAACGGGCAGTTGTTAATTGGCAATGGCACGGGTTTTACTCTGAACACTCTTACCGCAGGTTCCAATATCAGTATTACAAACTCAGCTGGTTCGATAACGATAGATGCAACAGGTGTTGAGCAACCTTTGACATTTAATGCACCTCTTTCGAGAACTGGCAATACAATTTCCATTGAGCAAAATTCAGCAACATCGGCGGGTGTTGTTGCGGCTGGTAGCGGTAATCCAAATAAAGTTTGGAAAACTGATGCTGCGGGAGTCCCTGCCTGGCGAGACGAAGCCTCTAGCTCTGGCGGTTATACTGCTGGTACTGGCATTGATATAACTGGCACAGTGATTACCAATACTGCACCCGACCAAACAGTTGTATTAAATTCTGGTGGTTTAATAAGTATTACAGGCTCTTATCCCAATTTTACAATTTCTACTCCGAACTTTGGATTGACATCCGGCACTATTGCCGAAGGCAACCATACTCACGCTATTACAAATCTCAACGCAAACAACTGGAGGCTTTTCTATTCGGACAATTCTGGTCAGATTGTTGAGTTTCCTATCGGGACAAATGGACAATTTTTGCAATCAACCGGTGCAAACTCAGCTCCGCAGTGGACGTCTTTGCTGTTGCTTCCAACTGCCTCGGATAATCAGACATTGCGTTATAGTGGCGGCAACTGGCTTGCTTCCGGTTTCCTGAGAAACACTGCTTCGGGAATTGCTATAGGTAATTTTACCGAAAACCCTGCTGCTGCTCTTCATCAGGATATGGGTACTACACAAATTAATTTGCATAAATTTACCGGTGGCACTCTTACCGGAAGAGGTGCAAATGATGGCTTTGATATTGGTATCGAACAGAATGGGCACGCAATTATTCGCCAAAACGAACCTTTAAACATTCAAATGTATACAAATGGCATTGAACGTCTTACAATAACACACGAAGGTAAAATTGGAATGGGGCAGGGTGTTAACGTTTCGCACGATTCAATTACTGTTCAGGTTAATGGCGACTTACGGGTTACCGGCGATCTCATCGTTGATGGCAATATTGACCCGGTTGCAATAATACTTCAACCTCGGGACACGCCTCCGGGAACCGTTTTTGAAGGAATGATGTATTACGACAATAGCTCTAAAAATATCAGATTGAGAAAAAACAATAGCTGGACAGATTTTGTTTCTTCGAATGATACAACCTCGAGCCTTGCCGTTGGGAATCTTGCAATTGGGAAACAAACTGCTGCTGTTTCTGCTGATATTAACGGTGCTTTGGCTTTAAATCCGCCCGATGTGGTTACTTCTTCTCCGATTCAAGTAGGTAATAGATCTTATATTAAATTTAATCTCGGAACAGGCAATATCATTCAACTGTCTGATGGGGTTAGTGTCGGGCAAATATTAGTCCTTCATAGAGTTGGTGGAGCTGCCAATACAACACTTTACAACACTGGCAATTGTGCTTTGAAAGGTTCAAACTGGGTAACAGGCTATATGGATGATACAATTACATTAATCTGGAGCGGAACAAAATGGGTAGAGCTATCACGTCAAAGACCTTAATTATTTAATTACTTTTACAAAAACATTTATGAGTAACATAGAACAATACAGAGGAGGGGAATTTGTAATGAAAACATTGATACAGGTTTGTATCATTGCTTTTCTCTTTCTAAGTTCAATTTCTTCTAATTCTCAGGTATTGTATTTGAAAGATGGTGCAATATTTTATGTGAATTCTGGTGCAAATGTTTCTGTAAATGGTGGTATTGAAATATCCTCCAATGCTTCCCTCTCACATAATAATTCACAATCAAGTAACTTATGGATTTCGGGCATTTTTAGAAATTTAGGTAACTACAACCAGAATGGCTTTGGGGTGTTGCGATTTTTCGGTTCACTGCAAGATTCTATTACTGGATTGGCTAACCAGACTTTCGAGCGTATTTGGGTGATGAAAAGCGGCACTTCAATGGTAAATGTTTCGCCTTCGCTTGGGAGTTTAACAATTTCTAACTCGTTGAGGCTAATTTCTAATAATATTTTCAATATACACCGTTCAAATCTCATTATCGAAGTTGGTGCTAACATTTTTCCAGATTCAACTTCTAACTATACTAACGATCCGATTGTCGATCCGTTTAATTCACAAAAATTTGTAATGACAAGCGGAGAGCGGCAACTTAGCGGAGCAATAATAAAAAAACTACCTGTTATTCCAATCTTAGCTTCTGATTTGAACGTTCGTTTCCCAATCGGGACGCCGCTCGATACTGCTAATCCGGTCGTCCGGAATTATTCACCTGTTAGATATGTTTTTTCAGCGGGCGAGATGACAACCGTAGCAAATGCAAATTTATCGGTTCGCTGTATTGCAGCGGAACATCCAAATGTTGAAGTGCAGGGCGTTTCATTGCGAAAATACTGGAAAACAGACTTTGCAAATATTTTTGTTCAGCCCGGAGGTTATAGTTTAAGATTTAATTACAACGACAATGAAATTCAAGGTGTAGAAAACCAATATTTATTAACTTTGTTCTACCGTCCATACGATGGTCCGAATGGAACTTATTATATTAATCCCGGTTCCGGCTATGGTATTGAATCTGTAAATAATAGATTTTATATAGACGAAGTAAACAAAAAAGATACTTTAAGCGGCTTATATCTTTTGCTTGATGGCGACTGGACAGCTGGGCAAGAAGAAACAATCAGCACGTTTTATTACAGTCGTGCCGACGGCGATTGGACCGATCCAAATACTTGGTCTAAACAGGGGTTTTTCGGTGCTCCGGCCGGGAGCTATCCCTCAACGATAAACGACAAAGTGTTTATAGGTAACGGACGAAATGTTTCTGTATCTTCAACTACACCAGAAGTAAAAATAATAAAAGTGCAATCAAGTGGACAATTATCTTTCCCTGTGTTTAATGCTTTTGTGCAAGGTGATTCTCTGTTTGTCGAGGATGGAGGGAAATTAAATATTTCGAGCCCAGATGGTATCACTCAAAATGCAAATGCTGGAAACGTCCGCACCCAAAATAGGTCTTACTCGCAAAATGGTATTTATGAATATATTGGCAACCTAAACCAGGTTACAGGCGATGGGCTTCCTGATATTGTTGGAAGTCTTATAATAAATAAAACTAATTCGACAGACACTGTTTCGCTTACAAAGTCTATTTTGATAAAAGATTCCTTAGTGGTGGACGAAGGTACTTTCCATTTATTCAAAAATGGCAATTTTACTGCTAACGGTGAAACAGCCGATACAACCGTTCGACAGATTATTATGCGTGGTGGTAATCTTGTAATGCAAACTTATCCAACTAAATACAAAAACGCAATATTTAATGCTGGGACTCTCGTGTTCGACGGTTTTGGTTCGTTCCGTTTGCCGAGTAGTGGCAGTCCATCGCCTGGAGAGCCTGCCGTTACTCAGTACCATAACATCAGAATAACCGGCAATCGCGCTGCAAATACCTATATTACATTAGACCCGACGGGAGAAATCCGTATTGGTGGCGAACTCGATATTTCTGCTCTTACTTTTCACCCCACACCTATTGCTGATAGATTTATTGTTACAGGCTCAACCGTTGTATTCAACGGAAATGGCAACCAAAATATAAATACAGGCTATCCTAGTCCAACAGATTTAGTTTATAGATTGAAATTCCACAACTTGAATATTGCAGGATCGGGCGACAAAATTGTTATGCCGCCGAATGATGCCAATCCTGCGAATAATTTTATGCTGGTTCGAAACAATATAAATATAATTTCTGGACGACTTGTCTCTAACGATCAGCATATAAAATTGCTTCACTCGTGGGTTACCCAACCCGGCGGACAATTCGACGCCGGAAACGGGCTTGTAACATTCGAAGCTGATGGCAAAGTTACAAGCATTCTTTCGAATGGGATTGTGTTCAATAATGTTAGAATTATGGGAACTGCAATAAATGGTGTTGTCAATTTTCTTGATAGCATAACAATTAATGGCAATTTGACAATCGATCCCGCTACTTTTAGAGATTTGAATAGCACTGCTCTTGCAATTCGTGGTAATTTTACCAATTTGGGAACTTTCTCTGCTCAAAATGGACGTGTATATTTCAATGGTGTCGGTGATCAAACTATTATTAATAATGGCAAAGGCACTTTTTATAATCTAACAGTTGATAAAACTTCTGGCAATTTGCTTTTAGATGGAGATTCACTCATCAAGGTAACAAATAACTTAACGCTTGTTCAAGGAAATATTTCCGGACGCAATTCCACTTCCATTCCAAACAAACCAATAGTGGTAGATGGCACAATTACTCGTCCAGGAGCAAACCCCGGACATATTGATGGCCGGTTGCGTTTGCCTTTTGGTGAAAATTCGGTATCAAAGTTGTTCCCAATTGGATTGGGAAGTCATTATGCACCAATGAACTTATCGATCAACGGGTGGGGAGGAGCTGCCGGCTATCTTGATGCTTATGTGCTTGTTGATACTGATGCCCCAAATATCACTCGTTCAGTTATTCAAACTCAATTGCCGAATGGTCCTGAGCTCGACACTACCAGAAATGTTCGCAAAGTATGGGTGCTTCACGCTGATACAACTTCACAAAATAGATTTACTCTTGCTTCCACACGAACCTACGACGCAGAATTTTTCTTTACACCAGCGGACACAACCGGGCGTGGCAATCCACTTAATTTTGAAATTTATCAACGCGATACTACTATAAACACTGGACGCTGGAGCCGAGTAGAGCTTGGTGCTCGTAATCCGCTTTCGACTGTTATGATTAATAATAGTGATTTGGACAATAATTCTCCGCATTATTTCATAATAGGGGAGCCGCGCGTTTTCACTTTCTACTCAATTGCTGATGGTAACTGGAACTCGCCTTCGACTTGGTCTACTGCGAGCTACACAAGCGCAGAGCAATCTACACGAGCCCCTGAGTCGCGCGACAATATCCGTATAGGCAATGGGAAAACAGTTATCCTTAACGTTAATCATAGTGTCGATGCCGGCAGAAGTGTGGTCGTAGAAACTGGAGGTGCTGGATTCGCCGGTGGCAATCTTGAATTTGAAAACGGTTCGGTGCTTCTAACAGGTAATGGGACATTCCGTCTCGACAGTGCAGGTGCACTAACTATTAGACATTCGGACGGTATTACAGCATCTGGAGCTTCTGGCTGCATTCGGACGGCTACGCGTCAATACAATTTCAATAATCATAATAGTGGGCATTTTATTTATGCGGGGACAGGAAACCAATCGACAGGAGATGGCATGCCGCTTACTATGAGAACCTTTAGAGTAAATAAACCCTCTGGGGCGCTTTCAATAACTGGAACAACGCCGGTGATTTTATACATAACAGACAGTTTGTATTTACAGCAAGGTACAACTAATTTGTCGAATGCCATTACAAAAGTTGGGGGAAATTTTGTAATAGATAATGGCGCAAGTTTTTTTCCGGGGAATAGAAGATTAACTTATCTAGGAGATAACCCTCACTTGCACAATAATGCAGATACTACTCAGTGGGAAGGTGTTGTCGTGTTTAATGGACCTGGTACTCAATTTATTAGGGGTACATATAACGATCTATTGCAGCCACTTGTATTTAATAGAATTAGTATGAATAAACCAAATGGTGTGGTTATATCACAGTTTAATATTACTGTCCCGATTTTCTGGTTTAAAATACCTAATAGAGCTAATTTTAATGTTTTTAATAATAATAAGAGACTTGTTGTATACGATTCCTTAGGCGGGATTTATGCATTAGGAAGATATGATGTTTATTTAACAACAGGTAATGACACAACAATGCCTAATCCTCAGTATGGTTGGGTTATTGGTAGATTAATAAGATATATGAATATAAATGAAAACCCTCGATATTTTCCTATTGGAACCCAAACAAAGTATGCCCCGTTGATTGTTAATAGACGTGATCTGGGTGCAACAACCGGACAAGTTGCTGGACTAATAGAAATAATTGCTGTTGATGGAAATCATCCAAAATTTAATCCTATTAATATTAATCAGAATACAAATATTCAGCGATATTATGAAATAACTCGTTCAGTTGGTATGAATCCGCAATATGTGCAGGGTGATCGAGCTTTGACCATAAGAATGTTCTTTACTCAGGATGAACCTCGTGGTGGAGCAAATCCATTGAATTATAGAGTTTTTCGTTTACTTACTAACGATACTTGGACACGAACTGCAAACATACAAACAAGATTAAATCAAACAATTGAACTTACTTGTGATGTCAACTATCCTTCTTTAGGTGGTAACAATATATTTAATGTTACTTCTCAATTTTCTTCTGCTCCGGCAATAGTTCTTATGATTGGTGAAGATCCTCCCTCGATCCCCGAGCGTATTTTCTATTCACGTAATTCTGGCAACTGGTCTAATCCTAATACCTGGTCATATTCTACTGTTTTGTATGAAGATACAGAGCAAGGATATGCATTAACAACAAACAGCGTGAATGATTATCCACGATTCAATAATCCATCTTATCGTGATTATGCTGTGATTGGCGATGGCGACTCTGTATACTTTGATTTGCCAAATGTCGATTTGCGATATGTATTACTCGAAAAATCTGCCAATGGTGTTGGAAAACTTGTGATGCCTGGTGAAAACTATATTCGCACAGACCAGTTTGTAATGAAAAATGGTGGCAAATTGTTCATTGGCTCTGTTAATGGAATAGTTCAAAATTCAACCACAACAGGCAATATCAGACAACTTACTTCAAGTTCAATAATTAATTTCAATTGGAATAATCTCGGTTTGAATAATTTCGCTTATATTGGCACTTCAACAAACGTGGTTCAGCAGACCGGTTCAGGGCTACCTACTACAATTGGCTCTCTTGAAATTAATTACAATAGATCGGCTGCTGATAGATATGTCGATCTTACAAATAACGCACCACTGACAATAAGAGATAGCATAGTGTTCAGAAACGGCCGCTTCCGCAATCGTGATGGTGCCAGAGAAATATTTATCAAGGGAGATATTGTAAATTATTCCAATGATGTAGGTTTTCATAACCAGACCAATCCATCGAACAGACGAGTTTATTTCATAGATACGTTAAATCAGAGAGTTCGCGGTACAGCAGCACTTACTGTTTTCCCACAAACATTACGTATACAGAAGCCATCTGGTGGTGTAATCGCAGAACGTAGCATTCAGTTCAGCGATTCTGTCCAGTTCCGTTCAAACACTATATTTGCTCTGAACGATAATACAATCACAACTTTCGGAGCCACTACTGTTATTGATAGTTTGCAATTATTCGGACCAACAAGGCTTTTCAAAGTAAGTGGTGGTCCTAATACTGCAAAAGTAAGAAAAAATTATCCAGTATCGACAAACCAAACTTATACCTTTACTTTTCCAATTGGAGAAGATTCATTAGGCATGCGTCCTATTAGATACAATGAAGCGCGGGTAACTCTTACTAATCAGACATATACTGCAAACAATTATTTAGAAGTTACTTTAAGAAGCAATTATCCACATCCGCAAGCTCCATCGGCAAATCCTAATATGCTCAGAAAATATTGGAGTTTGAACACAAGCAATATTCAACTAGGTAGTGGAACTTCCTCGCTTAGATTTAAATATAATGATGCGGAACGCGTCGGAAATATTCTAAACTATCGCCCGTTGCTCTATCGTCGTTCAGACATAGAGCCGAAGGACCCAGGTTGGGGATTTGCTATCTTTAATGCATCCAATCTTCAAATCGATACCACCAATAAGTTTATTATTATTGACAATGCTCAAACTTTACCTAATCACGATTGGAGTGCCGGAGAACCGTCTTCGTTCGAACGTCCAAGACTTTATTGGAGTAGGCAATATGGAGTCTGGAGCAACCCATTCTCGTGGACAAACGATTATAATAGTGGCAACCCTCATTCCAGCAGTGTAGTTGCGTTGAATACTCCCGGCTTTTTCGAAGGTGATACAATTATCATTGGTAGCAACCACCAGATTACTTTGGACAGAACTCCACGTTTTGCTGTAGATAGTGTCTATATTAGTTCCTCAAGTAGTACCGCTGAACTATTTTTCGGGCAGTCCTTTAACAAATCGCTAAGGGTTAAAAATACAATACACGTTGGTCCTAATGGTAGTCTTAGAAAGGTAATGGGTCCACCGGTTCGTAGTGTAGACACTCTTTATGTTGACGGCACATTCCGTAATGACGGGACGGGTCCAGGTCGAGGTGTGCAGGTTTTCTCTAATGATTCTGTTAATTTGAGATTAGTATTTCAAGGCAGCAAGCACTCATTTATCAAAGGCGAGGGGGTCTATAACTCAATAGGAACAGTTAGAGTATTCAAAGCAGATTCAATTTATAACTTACATAACGAATCGCAATCATTTTCGAATGCATTCACAAGTGCAGTGCTTTCGCAACCAAGTGTTGATTTTATTTTAGACGCCGGAATGTATTATCACGACAATTCTGCCAACATAACGCTTTCAACCGACGGAGACGGTGATGTCTTTCTCGGTGATTTAGTTGGACTTGTTGTTCGTGATGGTAGTGTTACTTTCAGCGACGGGCTTATCTGCGGGCAAAACGCATCTGTATGGCTTCTCAATGGGACGATGAATATTGGTAACCAGAAAGATGAACATTTCAACTATGAGAGCGTTACTATTATAGATTTTGCAGGGAACAGCAAGCTGAATATTGCAGGGGCAATGCGACGTCGCTTTTTGACCTCAGCAGTAGATTTCCGTATAAAAGATAATGCAGAAATACGTGTAATGATCAAAGGCGCTACGACAGATCCTTCCCAACGCCGCGCTGCATTTGATTTTGGCGAAGCTAACTCCAAATTTTCTATGACTGGTGGACGAGTTCTTGTGCTGCGAACAATGGATACAAGTGCAACCGGTGAAAAAGACCTCGACTATTTTGTTAATACTACTGTAAATACTGTAACCGGTGGAACTGTTCAGATTGGGCATCCGGATTCCTTGCTTACGAATACCCTGAATTTTGATGTTATCTCATCTGTTTCGTTCTGGAACCTGGATGTTGCCAATACTTACGGCAAGGAACTATTGCTCGGAAGCCCGATTATCTCTGTTAGAAACGATTTGACTATTCGAGATAGTGCAGTTTTCAACCTCAATGGGAATACTTTGAATTTAGGCGGTGATTTAACTATTGATGGGCGTTTTCTAACAGGTAGTCTTGGTACTCGACGGTTCGCTTTCGTTGGCAATAGCTTGTCTAATCCTCCGACCAAGCAAATTCAGACTGTAAAAATTAAGCGAAACGATAACAATGCTTTCTTTGATTTAGCAATTAGCAAGTCGAATGGTGGCTCAGTAGAGCTTTCAAACGATCCAAACTATCCGAATTCTAATTTAATTATTCGTAACACTCTCGAGTTTTCCATCGGCAATACGGGAATTGTTAACACAAACAATAGATATGTGCAAGTTGGCACCACGTCCTCTGATTTAGCTTCTATCCAAAGATTTAGCCAAGGCCACGTAAATGGCGAACTTCGTCGCTGGATAAATAATGGTTCTCAAAATGTGTTGTTTACCGTTGGTTCGTCCGATGCATATACACCTGTTCAATTGGATATATCATCAGGTTCTGGCACACAAGGCTTTCTGTCAGTTACTGCTTATGGCTCGGCACATCCAGATTTAGCAAATTGCGACCTGTACCAACCAAATACACAAATAGACCGATATTGGCGAATTGTTCCAGCTGGCAGCCCTCAATTTGATTTAGGTTTTGGCAGAACTTTTGCCCTGACAACATTTTTCAGAAAAGGTTATCAACCATCTGGGGACCTCAAAACGGGAACCTCTTTTGGTATTATGGAGCATTTCCGCAGAACCCCTGCTTGGAACTTACCTGGCACTTGGTATATTACTATCCCAGATTTACGTACAGACTCATCTACAACTTCTATAAATAATATTCAATTCGGGGATTTCTTCGTTGCTGAAATTGCAGGATTGCGATTCTATTCGCGTCAATCAGGCAATTGGAACGACATTAATACTTGGTCTATTGAAGGGTATACCGGCGCTGTCGCACCGCGTCTGCCAAATCTTGAAACAGACAGAGTATTCATTGGAAATGGTCGTGTCGTTACTGTCAATCAAAGCAATCCGCGTATTCGTTCGCTTACGGTTGAGAAAAACAATGACCTGCCCGGTAAGCTCGTAATTCTTGATGAACGTTACATACGCGGGCTCTCTTTCGAGCTTCGTGATAGCTGCTATCTTTCTACGGACGACGCCTATGGCTTTAATTCTGTTACTGGCTCCTACCCAAACATTGGTGCAATTCGAACTACTAATATCCGCTCATACGGCAAAGGTATTTTCGAATATATTGGCTCGCTTAACCAAGCTACCGGCGATGGTCCAACTAACCCAAAAACTGTAATTGTCAATAATTCTGGTTCTCTTTACAAAACTGTTACTTTCTCAACTGCTACTTACACAGTAGATGATACAATTCGCGTCGAGCTCGGGAACCTGTCCTTCGGCAATGCAAATGTTAATCTGCTTGGCAATCTTTTTGCCAATAGTGGAACAAAGGTTTTTGGTGGGACATCAAGTGTTTCAATCAACGGCAGTGGCAATCAATATATTATTATGAATGATACCTCGGGCGTGAATTTCTATAATCTTACAATAAATAAAAACAGCGGTAATTTAATTTTATCTGGTGCGACAGATTCTACTGAATTAACAATTGATCGACGGCTGACTTTTGCCAATACAAATAATGCAATAATAGATGCAAGAACAAACAATAATATTGTAAAACTTCTACACGACACAACTTCTATCGTTCGAAATGGCTTCGGTCACATTGATGGAATGCTTATGCGTCCGTTCAGCACTGGAATAGGTTCATTTAAATTCGAAGTTGGATTTGAAAACGTTTATACCCCAGCTGAACTTTCTTTATCGGCAGGTAGTGGCAATTCGGGTTTTATTTCTGTCATTACGAATTCTCCACCAAGTGTTAATTCTGCGAGAATTGATGACACCCGACTTGTGAATTATTGGTGGCAGATTCGAGGCAAAAATAATTTTTCTCTTGGCACAAGGCAATTAAACACAAAATTTACATTCCCAGTATCCGAATTGAATAACTTCCCCGGGGGAAATGTAACTAATGCATATTTGCTTCGTAAGTCGTTTCCGGTTGAAACGCCACTTTGGAACTTCCGACAATACTCTCAGCTTACTTGGAATACATCACTTGCATCAGTCGAAATTTCTAATACAGCAAACTATTGGAGCGGTTTGGGTGATTTCTACATCGGCGAAAAGAAAAATCTTGCCTTCTATAGCAAGCGTAGTGGTTTATGGAACGACCACAACACTTGGGCTCTGAACGAGAGCCGAACAGTTTTTGCTCCCGAAGGGGAGTTCCCCGGTAATGTGAGCGAGTTTGCCGGCGACTCTGTTATCATTGGCTGGAACGATTCGCTTCACAATGTACGACTCAACATTCCAAATCCAAATGTTGGTGGCGTTACTTTGCTCTATAACGGACGACTTGATTTGCACAATCAAGGCACTATGCTGGCAAATATTATTACCGGAAGTTCCACTTTCCGATTGCTCGATAGCTCAACAGTTTCCTTCGGTGGTACAGTTAATCCAAATTCAGGCGTGCTTGCAGGTTTTTCTAATTTTGTGCTCGGAGAATTTTCAAATATTGAGTTCTACGGCACTCAAACACTTACTCCAACTCCTTTTGGATTATCAAATTATCCAAATAATGTAATTTTATCAGGAAATGGCACAAAATTTGTTAATTCACCTATATTGATTTTAGGCAATTTAATAATCAAAGATAACTCGACACTGAGTGTTAACGAAATCAATGCTCTTTCTGTCAGGAAAAATGTGATTAATAATGCTACAATTGATAATCAAGGAGTGATTGAAATAGGAGAATAAAATGTTTAATTTATTGATATGTTTAAAATTCAGTACTTCTACTTAAAAATTTATTGCATAGAAAACGTATTTTAGTTATAGATGTAAAAGTAATTATTTATAATAAATTATTGGGTATCAATATGAGAGACAAAATGAAAAAAAATTGGACAATTTTACTTGTTGCAATAGTTCTGAATTTAGTTGGCTTAGAACTATTTGCTCAAGGTTTTATCAACAACGGCAATTATAACGCAACTTGCAGTGGTGTAATAAAGTTGAACGCAACAAATGCTACTATTACAGGCTCATCGAACTTAGGTCAAAGTGCCGCTAATGCTATTCCTGGAGTTGTTGATTGGGCTTCAACTGCTGCTGGTCAGGTAGTTCAGCCTTACTACTATCAGAGACTTGTTGTTTCGGGTGGCTCCAAAGTGATGCAGGATGGCATTCGTGTTATCGGCGAAGCTTGTGCTACTCCTCTGGCAGGATATGCTCAGCTTTCCACTTATCCGTTCTACTCAACTGCTTCATCGCTTAACTTTGGAACCGGCACATTCTACTATGCAGCAACAGGCGGTTCGCAGAATATTTATCCAACAACAGATCCATACTATATTATTAATGCTTCGTCGCAGGCAACAGTTGTTGCTGCTACTACTGTATCTGCTTATCAGGTTAATGCAACAGACGACTTCAACGTTGCCGGTACTTTGAACCTTGGTGGCGGTGCATCAACATTTGCAAGCGGTGCTCCTGTTACAGTTGCCGGAACCGGTACTGTTAATACTGGTGCAGGTGATGTTACTTTCAGCGATGCTGTGACAACTCAGGGTGGTTCTAACTTCAATGTTACTGGCACAGGAGCTGTTTCTTTCAACGGTACTTTGGCTTTGAACGGAACACTTACTGCTAATGATGGCGGTGCAGGTAACCTCGGTACTGTTACTTTTGGTGGTGCTACAACAATTGGTACGACTGGTGTTCTTAATCTTGGCACTGGGAATAATCTTGTTATCTCGAGCAGCATTTCGAACAATGGTGATGGTAACAATCTTAACTTTGCTTGCGGTTCGAACATTACTTACAATGGTGGTGTTCAAACTATTCTTCCAACTTTGAACGCCGATGGCAAGCGTTATGGGAACTTGTTCCTCTCGGGCACTGGGCTTAAAACTGGCGGAACTGCTACTTATGGAAACGACATTAACGTCTGCGGCAACTTCTCACTTGATGGTGGCAATTTAGATATGGCTGCAAATAACGGAACATTCCGTATGTCTACTCCAACTGCTACTGCTACATACACTGCTATGAATGAAGTTGTCGGATTATTCTCTCGTGTCACTAATACTAATGCACAAGCTTATACATTCAACAATACTAATACAATTATTACATTAGCAGCTGATGCGGACAACCCAACTTCGATTACTCTCAATGTTCGTCCCGGCGTTAACCCATTTGACTATAATGCTACTACTGACGTTAACAGAAAAATTAACCTCAGCTATGCTGGAAATGCTGGTGCTTTCGAAATGACTTTACGTGCTGCTTATCGTGAAGACGAAAGAACAAGCTGGGCTGCTCCATACACCCAAGCATCTCTTCGTATGTATGAAGCATCGAACCAACCTGCTCGTGAAAAAATTGGTACTGGCCAAACTCCTACAAGAACTGCGGCTACTACCACGTCGCTCGGTTATGTTGAGCTTGCTGGAGTTGCCAATACTTCAACTGCTACTTTGCCTAACGGTATCGGAGCATTTGCAAGCGGGAACGACCTTGTATTGGCTGCTGGCCCTACTACTTTCTACTCTATCACAGATGGTCGCTGGACAAATCCGAACACTTGGGATGAAGGCACTCGTCCATCAGAAGACGATAACGTTGAAATTCGTCATATGGTTTATGCTGGTATTGCCGGTCCATTTGCTGGAACAGCTGCTGCTGGCAACACTACTTCTGAGGCAAGCGTCTATGGCACAAACCCTGCCGCCAACTCGATTGTTATTGCTAATTTAAATAATGCTGCATTCATTCTCGGTAACGAAGATAACGGCGCAACTTATGTGTTCAGAACAAAATCAACTACGGGAGTTACTTTCCAGAACTTGAACACAAATACAATGCAACCAGCTTTTGGAACAGGTATTGCTGATAAATCTTCGTTTGTTACTAATCCTGGATTCAATGGTGTTTGGATTACTCCTTATGGTCCAAATCCTGCAGTTCTTGAAACTAACGCTATTCAAAACAACGGTACTCTCAACAACGAAGGTATTATTGAAATTAATCAATAATTTCTGCTAATAAATTGTTCGTAAAAGCCCGGCAAATCGATAAAAAACTCTAAATTTCGAGAAACCGGGCTTTTATAAACTAAATAAATATGAAAAAAATACTAATACATATTGTTGCAATAATTCTCGTTTCCAGCCAAATGGCTGCTCAATATGTATTGGACAATTCCGGCGGTAAAATCAACAACAAAGGCACAATTAAAGTAAAAAACGGGCAAGTGAATGCTTTGCCGGATACTATCGGGGGACGTGTAGAATTTTTGCAGCAACGCGAAGGTTCTCAGCAGGTTGTTCCTAACATTGTTTATAATCAGCTTGTTGTTGCAAACAATGCAAAAAAAATCGTTGCCGATGCCCGCGACCAAAGCAACCGTGTGCGAAACCTTGTTGTTTTGGATTCCCTAATTATTGCAGAAGGTGCCGATTTCACAACCCGATGGATTGGACTGCAGCCCGAAGACGTTATCGCCCGCTCTACTGTTGTAAACCGCAACGCTCGCTACGATGGTCCACGCGACTTGCGACTAAGTAATGAAAATGCTCCTCAAAACATACTGGCGAATGGTCAGTTTTCCCGCCTGAATATTGATAATCCTTTTGGTGTTAATGTTGTCAGCGGCGGATTTAAAATAAATGAAAAACTTACTCTCTCACGCGGTACTCTCAACAACTCCGAAACTGATAATTTTACAATGGCTGATTCCACAGAGATAGAGCGTTTTACCGGAAGCAGTCTGTCGGTGGAACCTGTTTTCGAAGGGCGTGTGGATGTCCGCTATTCTGGCAACGGTTCTATTATGGCAAGCGGTGAACTCCCGTCAAACACAAATTCGTTGCAAAAACTAATTCAAGCAAATTCAGGCGACCTGCTAATCGATAAAAATGTTACTGTAAACGACAGCCTTTACGTTGGTGGCAGAATTATTCTCCAGGATACTCTCACAATCGCAACAACAAAAAATCCATCCTACAACGAAAACAATCCGAATGCTGAAATAAGCGGAACTCTGCGGCTTACCCGTGTGCGGGTCGGTGGCGAACGGATGCTTTTGCACAATCCATTCACTTATGCTATTTTCCCTGACGAAACTTCGGCAAATGGAATAACTGAGTTGATTGCTACTGTTCGCCCGGCTACTTTTCCATTGCTCCCCTCAGGCAATTCCAAAGTTCGTCGTTTCTTTGAAATTCGCGGGAAAAATTCTTCCGGTGAATTTGCAGATGTCGGCACAAATATGCTCTTCGGTTATGGCTGGCGACGCCTGCCGAACGATTCACTCGACGAACAGAACAATTTGCAGTTTGAAATGTTAAAATTGCAAAATTGGTTCGCAGGTTCCTGGGTTGATTTGCAGACTTCAGCCGAACCGCAATGGGACACAGCTCGTGGTTGGGCATATAGTTATGCAACTAACATTAATAATTTAGGTTATTTCGCTATTGGTGCTTCTGCTGCCGCACTATTCCAGATAGCCGGCAAAGTGTTTCTGGAAGGTGCATATAGGTTCGGTTCTATGGCTGACGACCTTCGTCAGCGTGGCTATCTGCCGGTGCCTCCACCGGATATTTATCCATACAACTTAGACCCGATGAGGCAATTCTATGTTACTGCTCAACTTCCGGATTCAGTGGTAGATTGGGTAGTGGTTGAATTTCGCAGAAGCTTCACTCAACCGGGCATTTTCCGCACCTATCTTGTTAAACGCGATGGACGTTTAGTTGATATTTATGGCAACGAAGTAATTGCAGTTGCCAACTATAGCCAGACAAATCGATTAGATAGCGGTGATTACTATGTTGCAATTCGTCATAGAAACCACTTGGCAGTAATTACCAAAGAGCAGGTTACTGTATTTCCCGGAGCAACCCGCAATCTGGACTTTACTTCACCTGATTTAGTTATGGGCGGTATCTCTTCGCTGAAACGTGTGGATAAAAAGCTCGATGGCAGTTTCGTCTATGCTTTGATTGCTGGTGAAATGAACGGAAGTATCTTTGAAAACGGCAAAATCGACGACAGAGACTACTACTCTATTTTTCCTGATGCCAACACCTGGCAGTATGATCTATTCAACGGTTACCTCGTTGGCGATATGAATATGGACGGTATTATTACCACCCGCGATTTCAATATTAGCTTCAACAATAGAAACAGAGTTTCGGCTATTCCATAATGAAATATATTATATCAATATTAAGTTTATTTTTTTTATCGCTCATCCCACTCCGATCTCAGGTGTTGATAGACGACACGCTAGCTGTTGCTGCAATTAGAAACGCTTACAAAACTTCACCATCAACTCTTGAATTTGATGTTTATTTGCAGCGAACAAGCGAAAGTTGGCGCTATTACGCTAATTCTACCTTCCAATTCGAATTTGCAAACTTGCCTGATTACGACTACACAAAATTATCACTTGAATTGATACCACAATCGAGCGAACTGCCGCTTGTCCTACCTGGTGGTCGCCCTTACAAAATCTACACTGGCACTCTGAAAGATAGAATTCAAATTATTGTTCTTGGTCCCGAAACCCTTAATGATTCTATTTTGATTCCGCCTAATACAAATGTTAAAGTCGGGCGTTTTCGTCTTTCAACCCGCAATGGCTCTCCGATTGAAGAAAGTATCTACTGGAAACGTCCCATCAGTTATTATCAGGCTGTTGCTTTTAAGTATGCTGAAGGCGACCCCGTGCCAATTCAGATTTTGGATGTCCAATCCGACGACAATGTCGAAATGGGAGATGTTTCAACTAGTCTTGTTTCTTTCAAAGACGACCCCACCAAGCCTCCTGTAACATCACTCGAATACTTTTTTGCTCGTTATATCGGTAACCTGAAAGTGGAACTCTGGTTCAAAACTCACTCTGAGTATAAAACGAAAGGATTTATTATTAAGCGAGCTGTGCGAGTGCCCTCGGCTGATATGAATTTGGAGGAAATACCGGATGGCGCTTTTACTGTTACAGTTGCCGACTGGAACGACCCGAAATTTTCAAATATGCTCACTGGGCAATACACTTCACCAACAGGAAAAGAATATGGTGTAATTACAGACGATATTGAATATCGTGGCGTGGAATACATCTACCGGCTTTATTATCAGGACGAAAACGATAGAATTATCAAACTTGCAACCCGACTTGTTCCTGTTCCAAACGCTGTAATAGAATTTGCCCAAGCAGACCCAAACCCATTTGTTTCAGAAACTAAAGTTCGTTATTTCGTTCGTGATGATGTTCGGCTTTCCTGTTACGTTTACGACCGTACAGGCAAGCAAATTGCCACTTTGCGGGATAATGCATCTGGCGAATTGCTCGAGTCGAGAATTACTCCCCGTGGATGGCACGAAACATATTTCAAAGCTTCGGAAATCACTGCTCAGGGAAGTTACGACATTATCTTTATCGCTTATCCGATTAACGACCCGGGCGTCGAGCTTTCCCGGGCAACTGTCAAAGTGCTGTATGTCCGGAATAAATAATCATAATGAGATTAGTTCTGACGATATATTGTCTGTTGCTGATACAATTAGGTATCTTGCACTCGCAAAGCATTTTTTTAGCTAATCCCAGTCCTATTTACTTCGTCGAAGACACAGTTGAATTAATTTTTCAATCAAATAATTTCAAATTTGCAGATATACTTGGTTTCGATAATTCTGAAAATTACTTTTTCGGAAGAATTTCATTAGAAAATAATAATTTTTCTCTTAAAGTTCCTTATGTAAAATCCAAAAACCTGCGAATTGTAGCAAATTTCGAAAATTATTCCGAACCTGTTGTGCTCTGGCACCAAGAAAATGCTCACACTTCCGAGGTTCGCTCAATTGTTTTTGCTGCCCAAGATTTTGCACTTGTTACTGCCAACGCAAACGAAGTGAATTTCTGGGATATAGCAAATCGCCGTCTGATAAAAACAATAAACCTACAACAATTTGGGCAAATTCGTTTTGTTCTTCCCACGCAATCGGCTGATACACTCTTTGTTGGCACAGTAAGCGGCATTTATATGTTCGATGTTGCCCGCATTGAAAAGAAAGATATTGCCCAAGGACTTTTCTCTGGAAACGTAAGAAGAATTGCTCACCACCCGACAAAAAAAATTATTGCTTTCGGTGCTGATAGTGGATTTGTAGCTGTATTCGACTACCAGAAGTTCGATTTAGTAAAGACTTATCGGGTAGATTTGTTAGCAGAGCGTAGCGAAATATATAGCATTGATTTTTCTTCTACTGGCGATAGCTTGCTGTGCGGTGCATACAATGGCTTCCTGTATTTAATCAATACAGTAACCGACGAAATTCGCAAGTTTGGTACGCACGGTTCGGGCAACCAAAATACAGTTGTCTTTGATGTTGCTTTTGTTCAAGGTTCGCCTTTGGCTCTATCGGCAGCAGCAGATGGCAAAGTGCGTTCGTGGTTGCTTCCGAATTTGTCCTTGTCGCGTGAAATTGATTTGCATACTTCACACGTTCGCTCGATTGTTGCGTCCGAAAACGGGAAGTATTTTGTATCGGGCTCTTTGGATAGCAACTTGAATTTAGTTGATTTGCTTACAGGTGAGTTGTTCTATCAGTACAAATACAATTCGCAGATAATTTATTCCAGCATTTCAAGCAATGGGAAATATTTTGCAGCGTCTGCCCGTGATGGCTCGTTTGTTCTTGTGCAGTTGTCCGAAATTACTTCCCGTACGGATACAATTACTTTGAATTGTGGATATAAATTTTATGCCCGTCTGCAGGATATTCACGCAAAGTTTGGTGAAAAGAAAATTGTTGAACTGAAAGTTAATCATAAATATATACCGAATAGAATGCCTTACGACAGATACTTTTTCGAACTCCAAGCCAGATACCCAGCCTATTTACTTTACTGGGACAATGAACTTCTGCCCGGCAAATTAAAGCATAATATGAGTGGAGATGTTTCGAGCGGAGTTGCTGAAAAACTGAATTTCCTTGCGCTTGGCTCGCAAATGGGCAACTCTTCGATAACGATAGATACAATAATTGCAACAAATCCCGACTTCTACTATTTCTTTGGCGAACCATCCATTGTGGAAGTGCTCCCGAATTGTTCCTGGCAAAACGGCAAAGCAATTACAATTGACGGCGAACCTGAAATTAATGCTAAGTATTTAAACAATATTCTGTCTCTTAATTTGTTTTTAGTAGAACAAGGGAGGTATGATTTACAAATATTTGACTTAACAGGCAGGCTGGTTTCATCAAGCGAAACTGTTTATTTAACAAACGGCTTTAACGAAATTTCACTAAAAATGAATTTGTCCGATGGTATATATTTTGTTAATTTGATTTCTGAAAGTGGATATTTTTTAAAGACAAGATTTATTGCAGATAATTAATGATAAAAAACAAAATACAATATTTAGTGATAATCCTTTTTTTGGTTTCATCTTTAAATGCACAAATTCCTGATGGATACCTTCGAGAATTCTATACATTGCCTTCGCTCGACACTTTGAAGGTAGAACGCTACTACGGGGACTGGTGGTTTGGAGTGTTCGGCGGGCCCAACATTAATTTATTTTTTGGCGATTTATACAGCAAAATAAACCCGCTTATCAAAGATACTTTATACAATCCAAAAATAAGTTTCAATTCAACTTTCGGCGGAGGCTTCTATTTCGGTGCAATGGCTGAATACAAGCCAAGAAACGAACGATTAGCCTACTCGCTTGGTATTTCTCTGCTCGACCGCAAAGCCTTTTCTACTCAAACTAATCAGATGAACGATAGTTTAAAAACCAGATATGAATATAAATCTGTCCTTGATTATATAATTATCTCGCCGCAAGTAAAGTATTTTTCTGACGTAAGCGGGCTGTATTACTACGGTGGGCTTGATGTTGGATTTAACATTGGAGCTACAGCCAAGCAAGCCAAGCGTTATATTAATTCCGGTATGATTGACGAATTTGTCCGTGTTCCGGGAATAAAGCCTAATGTTCGGCTTGAATTTAATTTGGGTGTGGGCTATGAATTCTTGCTTGCTGACTATGCTGGCAAATCGCGTTTCATTGGAGGCCCATATATCGCTATCAATGGTGGAACAAAAGCATTGTCGCAGCTTAATTCTTCGTGGAAAACCTTTGGCTTTAAAGTCGGTTTCGCAATAAAATTTGGCAAGGACTACCGAGAATTTGATACACTGCGATTTGATGAAACTTACGTAGAACCTCCGCAGTTTTTGGCTCAGGTTTCTGTGAGCGGTGTGGAATTTACGGGCTTTCGTTCTCCTGAACCACTCGTTGCGGCTTGGCTGGCAATGGTCGAGTTGCCGGAAATAGTTGAAGAAATTGCAGAAGTTACTACTCCGGTTTTTCAGGAAGAGCTCCGTCAACGTGAAATACCGGGGCAGGTGCGTCGTAGAATTATGCCGAATCAGATGGTTGTATTCAATTTCGATAAGCCCGAAACAACAAATCTTAGCCCACAGATTACAGAATATTTAGATTTGCTTGCTGATTATCTGCGGGCTAATCCGAATTTTGAAATTCGTATCACCGGGCACTCCGACAACCAAGGCACATTGCAACAGAACACACAGCGCGCTGCTGCCCGTGCAAACAATGTGCGAAATTATTTAGTTAATCAAAAAGGAATACCGGCAAATCGGGTGCTTGCCACAAGCCGAGGCTCTCTTATTCCTGTTGCTCCGAACGATACTCCTGCTAACCAGCGTAAAAATAGGCGTGTCGAAATAGTTGTTGTTCCAAGATAAATTTTTTGGAGATTATTTTTATGAATGCAGAAAAATTGATTTGTGTAATCGAAGACAATACGCCAATTAGAAAACTTTATTGTACTTTATTGAAACGTGCCGGCTACGAAACTGTAGATTTTGAAGAAGGCAAGCCTGCAATTGAGTGGTTATCGGTTAATTCAGCAAGAGCAATTATTATGGACATTCTCCTGCCTGATATGAATGGCACAGACCTTTATTATCAAGTGCGGCAAATTGAAATTCATTCGGCAACTCCGATTATTGCAATTACCGGATTTGCAACTACCCAAGATAGGCAGAAATTTGTAAATATTGGTTTTACTGGCTATATCCCAAAGCCAATCAATACAACTACTTTTGTTTCCGATGTTGAAAATATTATTAACCAAAAATAAAAGTAATGAAATATGGCTAATGATACATCTTTTGATATTGTTGTAAAGCAAGCCGGACAAAAAAGAAAATCTATTTTGTTCAGTTTTCGGCGAACTTATGTTGCTTATCTAATTTTGATCGTTCTTGTGGCAGCAAGCTTTGTCATTAAGGACTTTGTCAAGCAAAATGTTGAGAGCACTCAACGCCAGGAATTCGACAAAGCGGTAAATTCAATTGCAACCCGAATTGAAAACTACCTCGACCGTCACAAGCAAGTTTTGCAATCTATTCACGGACTGTATTATCAAAATGTTGAAGTTGTTCGCGACTATTTCGAACTCTATGGAACTGTTCCTGCAAAAACTTACTCCTCGATTTTAAGCTTATCTTATGTGCCGCTTGTTGAAGGCAGTAATATCGATAATTTTGCTTATTCTGCTCGCTCTCAGGGTTATTTTGATTATCAGATTAATCCACCAGGCAACAGGAAATTCTACTATCCGGTTCTGCATTGTGTAGATTACAATAAGAATATTCATCGCATTGGATTTGATTACTCAACAATTCCGGAAATTTCATCAAGCATAGAACTTGCACGCGACGAAAACAAAATGATTACTTCAAAAGTTTTCCCAATCCGACAGGATACAATGGGGTTCTGCCTTATTTTGCCTGTTTATCAGCAAAATGCGGATGTCTCTACTTTAGATAGCCGACGCTCGAAATACTATGCTTCGCTTGTGATGGAAATTGATGTGAAGACCTTTTTCAAAACTGCTCTCAAAGGTGAGCAGGACGACTTTTTCCCTTCTGATACATCTGTGATTTTTAAATATTACCAGATTTTTGAAGATAAGGAAGAAACAATTTTCGCTTCCGACAACGCAAAATTGCTTGAAACTGGTTTCAAGCCGATATTAAGCGAAGAAGTAAAACTCCACGTTGGGAATAAGCAGTTTATTGGTCGCTTCTACACTATCCCAAATTATGGCGGAAAATTGCAGGAGTATTTGCCCGAATTATCTTTTGCAGCATCGTTTTTGCTTAGCTTCTTCCTGTTTGGTTTCATTATCTCGGTTCTTACAAGCCGTGCTCGTGCCGAAGATATTGCGGAACGAATCACGCGTTCGCAGCGCAGAATTTTAGAAGCTACAAAAGACATCATAGGCGTTATTGACTTCCAAGGTAAATGGAAAACTGTTAATCCCGCAGTGCAAGGATTGTTTGGATATTCCATCACTGATTTTCTCGAAATGAATTTTGCTGATTTGTTTATGCAAGAAAAAGATTATAACCAACTGATAAATATTATTAATAATGCCGAAGATGAACACACCGAAAAAGTTGACTTCCAGATGAAAAACCGTAGCGGCGAACTTGTATGGGTAAGCTGGAACCTGACAATTTCCAAATCTGATGGCTTTGTTTATGCAATCGGTCGTGATGTAACGGTAGAAAAACTTGCTGAAAAAGAAGCAGAAATCAAACGTAAGCAAATTGAAATTGCTGAGCAATACGCTCTCGAAGCAAGCCACGCTAAATCTTTCTTTATGATTAAGCTTAGCCACCAACTTCGCAACTCGCTTACCGGTATTATAGGTTACCTGCAACTTCTATCGAATAAGTTCTACGAAACAGAAGAAGAAATGATGTCCTACCTGCAATATGCAGAGCAAAGCTCGGAAGAAATCTTCACGTTCGTTTCCGATATTGTCGATGCTGCTTTGGATCAGGGCGAATCCTCGCTCGATAACTTCGTTACTACAAAAATTGAGCCCGCTCTTGTCAATGCAGTTGAAGTCTACAAAAAACAAGACCGTAAAGCATTTATTTCTCTGAATGTTGATACGTCCGGAACAACTCCAACTGCTGTGGTTAGCCCGTCTCTTCTGCAAAAATCGCTGGTGTATATATATGATGCATTAACTACTGATATGGATAATGTCGCGTTTGATGTAGTGGTGCAAGAAAACTCATACGATGGAGCTGTCGAAATTCAGATTCTTGGACCTGGCAATAGCGAAGTAGCTGATTTAATAAAAATTTATAGAGATAATCAGAATAACATTATTAACGTTATCAGTCAGGATCAGCATGATGTTATGCTTAATTTAGCAAAAGCTTCGTCTATCATTCGCCGGATGAACGGCGCTATGAGTGTCGAAACTTTCGGTGGCGAAGAAGGAAATCTTGTGATGCTTACTTTGCCAATGGTAAAGCGAACTTAGGACATAGTTCTTAAAATATCAGGGGCTGCACTTGCAGCCCTTTTTTATGAATAGATGATTTAGATTGCCTCGTTAGAAAAAATATTTATCAAAATACTATATGTAGATTTTTCTTCTAATGCATCGTGCCGTTTGTTTCGATTCGTTTTCCTTTGAAAAAATAAACAATTCCAAACATTAAAGAATAGAATAAAATTTACGATAATAAGTCTAAAGTGTTATACGATATTTAGAAAAATATCGTGTAACCTGTATTTTAATATTACTGCAAAAGGCTTTCTTTATGAGAAAACTAATATACTTACTTCTTGCTATTGTAGTCTATGGTCAATTACACTCTGGTTGGATAGCTCAACCAAGCAACACAACAGAAGAATTAAGAGATGTTTTCTTTAGAGATTCAACTTTGGGCTGGGCAGTCGGAAATGCTGGCGAAATTCGCAAAACAACAAACGGTGGGGCAATCTGGTTCTCACAAACAAGCGGCACAAGCAATACTCTATTTGGCGTTCATTTTGTAAATGATACAGTTGGCTGGGTTGTAGGTCAAGGTGGCACAATCCGCAAAACGACAAACGGCGGAGCAACCTGGTTTTCGCAGGCAAGTGGTACTGGCAATACACTATTTAGTGTTCATTTTGCAAACGACACAGTCGGGTGGGTCGTAGGTCAAGGTGGCACAATCCGCAAAACGACAAACGGCGGAGTTAGTTGGGTTAGTCAATCAAGTACGGTAAACCAAATACTTTTGGACGTGTATTTTGTTGATGTCGATTTCGGGTGTGTCGTCGGGCAAAACGGAACAATCTTATTGACTTATGATGGTGGTGCAAACTGGTTCAGTCAGTCAATAGGCGGAACTTTGCCGATTTATGCTGTTCATTTTGTTAATTATAGCTATGGTTGGATAGTCGGGGCATCCGGAACAATTTATAAAACTACTTCTGGGGGCACCTACTGGTTGCCTCAAACTTCCAATACTTCAAACTGGCTCTATGGGGTTAATTTCCTTGATATAAACAGAGGATGGGTTGTCGGTGATGGGGGCACAATTCTTGCGACAACAAACGGTGGCTCGCAATGGGTTGCCCAAAATTCTGGTTTGCCACAGCCGGTTAATTTTAATAGTGTTAAATTTGTTTCTTCGCAAAAAGGCTGGATAGTTGGTGGCAGCGGCAAAATCCTTGTTCAGCATAAATTATCACCTCCTTCTTTAACTTCACCCAGCGACAGTGCAGCTAACATTTCACTTTTGCCAAAATTTACGTGGGCGCGTGATATATTTTCTGCTTATGATAGAATTCAGGTCTCGAAATTCAGTAATTTCTCTGTGCTTGCGTTTAATGATATTGCTTATGATTCATCGAAAACTATTCCACTACAATATAGACTAGATACTAATACTTTGTATTTCTGGCGTGTAAAATCTTACGACCAGAGCGGTGATTCGTCGGCGTGGTCTGATGTAAGAAGATTTACTACCGAACCTTTATTGTTACCTCCTAATTTAGTAACTCCTGCTAACAATTCTAATTCTTTACCGATCTCTGTTTATTTTGCTTGGGATAGTTCATTTAATGCTGAAAATTACATTATTCAAATTTCTACTGATAGTTCGTTTACAAATATTTTCAAAAATGATACAACTAACTCAACAAATTATTCGATTAATACGCTTTCGTTTGGGAATACATATTATTGGCGGGTGCGAAGTACCAACTCGTCCCAGATAAGTGCCTGGTCGGCAGTTAGAAAGTTTTCTACTTCATTGATGCAACTCTATCAAATTCAAGGCTCAATAAAATATGCAAACTCTGCTCAAACACCTATGAATAACTGTATGGTTCGATTGTTAGATTCTTTAGGGCAACAATTGGCACAGACTGTTACTGATTCACTCGGGAACTTCTCCTTTTCTGGTGTTGCAAATGGTGTTTATTCATTTAATATAACGACTACTAAAACCTGGGGCGGAGTAAACATATCTGATGTAAATACAATAAGGCTTCATCTGAACAATATTCAATCGCCATTTACTCCACTTACTGGTATTCGATTGCTTGCTGCTGATATTAACCAAAGTAATAATGTAAGTATAGTCGATGCAAACCAGATGAGAAGAAGATTGAATAATTTGCAACCGTATACCTGGACAGCTCCAAATTATGTTTTTCATCCGACTACTGTCGAGATAAATGGTGCAAATGTTTCCATTACTATCTATTCTCTATGTTCTGGTGATATTAATGGAAGTTTTACTCCACCCAATAATTGAGAATGTTGAACAAATAATAGATTTAATTATGAAAAAGCTTTTAGTACCTCTTCTGATAATATTAAACTTGTTGTCAGGAAGTCTTTTTTCGCAGACAAGTATAACCCTGACAATCGGAACCATTCAGGCGATTCCTGGTCAATTAGTTTCAATTCCCGTTAGCATCAGCGGTGCTAATGGGGTAAATGCTATTGGTGTGGGACAATTTTACATTTTTCATACTAATGGCATTACTAAATCTGGCACAGGTACTGGTTTCACATATAATAATTTGACAAGTGATAACGAATGGCAAGGCAATTTGAATTATAACGCTACTACTATAAGCAACACCTGGATGTCTGCAAATTTCAACGATGTGAGCTTTCCTAACGGCTACGTGATGTTCTATATTAATGTTTACTACACTGGTCAAGATACAGTGTTTTTGACGTGGGGCACTTCTGGGCTTACAGAAACTCTGGTTGATAATAATTTAGGAACCTTGTATGGAACTGTGAACTTTAGTTTTGTCGGTGGCAAAATAATTCCGGCATCTCCACAACCTGCTGTTCCAAGCTTGCTTTCCCCAGCGAACAACTCTTCGGGCGTGTCGCTTACGCCAACGTTGGTATGGCAGAGTGCGGGGAATGCGACGAGCTACCGTGTTCAGTTATCGACGAGCAGTTCGTTTAGCTCGCTGATAATAAATGAAACTACAACCCAAACGAGCAGGGCTCTGAGCAATTTATCGTACAGCACAACATACTACTGGCGTGTGAAGTCATACAATGCGAGCGATTCATCGGATTGGTCTGTGGTATGGATCTTTACAACGCGGCAGGCACCGCCGGCAATGCCAGTATTGAGCACCCCAGTGAACAATTCGACGGGCGTGTCGCTTACGCCAACGTTGGTATGGCAGAGTGCGGGGAATACGACGAGCTACCGTGTTCAGTTATCGACGAGCAGTACTTTTAATACATTAACAGTAGATGAAACTACAACCCAAACGAGCAGGGCTCTGAGCAATTTATCGTACAGCACAACATACTACTGGCGTGTGAAGTCATACAATGCGAGCGATTCATCGGATTGGTCTGTGGTGTGGATCTTTACAACGATATCCATGCCTCTTCCGGCTAATTGGACTTTTAACAGTAATACAGGTAACTTTGCAATTATTGGATTAGACCCGAATGGAACTTATCGTATTGGTGATAGGTATATATCAAATGGTGATGCAATTGGTGTGTTTTATCTCGATTCTATTTACGAAAGATGTGCCGGATATATGATATGGAATGGTCAAAATTACGGTATTGTTGTCTGGGGCGACGATGATTTTACGCAAAATATTAAAGAAGGCTATTCTCTGGGAGAAACATATATTATTAAGGTATGGAATGCTCAAACATTAACTGAACATTACTCAGATTACCGGATCCAGTCAGGACCGAGTGCATACCAACCCAACGGTATAACAATTATTGATTCAATTGGTGCGATAGTCAAAATAACGCACACAATACCTATAAGTAATGGTTGGAATATGATTTCCAGCTATGTATTACCTGATTCATCCAGTATCTCGTACTTACTTGCTCCAATAAATCAAAAGCATTTCCATAAGGCATTTC
>CALGXJ010000136.1 GCA_937936035.1 Eximiradius proteiniborus | reverse complement strand
AAGCAAAGTTGGTGTCGGTACTACTTTTTATGTTAAATTACCTGTTCCAAAACAATTTGAATGATATTTGTAAAAATAAATAAGGGTTAAGAATGTCCAAAAATAATTACACAATAGTAGTAATAGAGGACGATCCATTAGTTAATCAAACAGTCAAAGGTATTCTTTCCAGTAAATACTCAAAAGTAGTTACCTTTACAGATGCAAATCAGGCGCTTGACGAACTTCATATGATTTCGCCCGATCTAATCCTTCTCGATATCTTCTTAGGACACGCAAACGGGCTTGATATTTTGGAGCAACTTCGAAAGCAGGGATACTCTATGCCGGTTATCATTATGACTGCCTTTTCCGATATTAAAATGGCAGTCCGTGCAATGAGACTCGGGGCAGAAGACTTTATTGTTAAACCTCTCGATCTCGAACAACTCGAAGTTTCAGTCGAACGTGCCCTGAAAAACTTTGATTTACGCCGTCAGGTCGATATCTTATCCGAACAACTGAAAAAAGATCAACCAAGCGAAATTTTAGGTTCGTCCGAGGCAATGCTCAAAGCTATCGAAATGGCTAAAATTGTTGCTCGCGCCGATGATACTACCGTCCTTATTCTTGGTGAGTCAGGTACCGGCAAAGAACTAATGGCTCGCTTTATTCACGAAAATTCTCCACGTGCCAAAGGCCCTTTCGTTACTATTAATTGCGGAGCTATCCCAAGAGAACTTGCAGAAAACGAACTCTTTGGCTATGAACGCGGCGCTTTCACCGGTGCAACTGAAAAAGTCAAGCAAGGCAAATTCGAACAGGCTCACCACGGCACTATCCTTCTCGATGAAATTGCCGAACTAAGTCTGGAACTACAAGTAAAATTACTCCGTGTCTTGCAGGAAAGGCAATACTACCGTCTTGGCGGTTCCAAAGAGATTACTGTTGATGTGCGAGTTATCGCCTCTACTAACAAAGATTTAGAAAAATTAGTCGAAGAAGGTTCTTTCCGCGAAGACCTTTATTACCGTTTGAATGTTGCCCGTATCCTTTTGCCACCGCTTCGTGAACGCGGTGGTGATATACTCAAAATTGCAACCGCTTTCGTTAATGAATTCAACCTTAAATTTGGTAAAAATATCAAAGGTTTTTCTCCCGAAGCCGTAGAAGTTATAAATAATTATCATTGGAAAGGAAATGTAAGAGAACTTCGGAACGTCATAGAACGTGTCGTTCTTCTCGAATCCAATGATTTAATTACTAAAGAATCTCTTGGCTTCCTTAAGTCCACTACGACAAGCGTGCAAATCCCCGGAAAACAAACAATCGAGCTCGCCGAAGGACAGCACTTCCTCCAAATTTCAAAGTCCGGTGCTCCTATGGGAAATGTTGTCCGCGATTTGATTATCCAGACTTTGAAAATAACTAACGGCAACCAGATAAAAGCTGCTAAAATTTTAGGCATTTCCCGTGCTAAATTACGTTATAGAATTGAGCAATTAGGAATAAATATTACTGGAAAAAATATTGAATAAAATAATTTTGCTTGATATTTATCTATAATAAAACTATTTTAACTATATTAAATTATACAAAATTAATTTTTGTAATTCTATGGATAAAGCACGCTTAATAAAAGAGCTTAACGAAGGGAACGAAACATCTTTACTTATAGAAACCATTATTTCTATCGCCCAGACAAATGATTTCGACGAAGATGTTGTAAAATCTCTTTGTGAATTAATCACTCACGATGATAGCGGCGTCCGTGATGTTGCTGTTCGAGCTTTGTGTGATTTGAAAGGAGATTTGGCACGACTTGCAGCTGAAATTATTGCTCCGCATATCCTAAGCCAGAATATCGAGCTTCGCAATACTGCCGGCGATATCCTGGCTCATCTTGGAGAACCTTCTGCCGAGTTTCTCCTTAACTATCTGGACAATCCTGACCCTGATGTCAGAAAATTTGCGTGCGATTTGTTCGGGCTCATTAATACTCGCCACCTTGCTCATAGAATTCATCCTTTGCTCGACGATCACGATGAAAATGTTGTTCAGGCAGCTATTGAAACACTTGGTAATTATCAGGATGAATCCATAATCGAAAAATTAGTTAAAATTTACAACACAAAAGAAGACCAAAAGCCAAACGTTATCGAAGCACTTGGCAAAATTGGTTCACGAAAAGCTATCGATTTCCTTATATTTGCTTTGACAGACGAAAAAGACGATTTTCTCAAAACTGAAATTATCGATGCCTTATCCATAAATTGCGATGATATCGAAGTAGCTCGCCAACTTTTCTCGAAAATAGAAGAAGTTAGTGAAACAATTCAAATTATTATTCTAAAAACTGTTGCCGCTATTTCTTTTAGATTGGGTGAGGATTTCACTCTCCCTGATAATTTACGTTACCTTGCCTATAAAGCCTTATTCGACGACGATGATGATATTCGTGCCGCTGGTCTTATTGCCTTAGGAAATTTATTTGTAAAAGACGATTTCCCATCATTAATGAACGAGATTTTCAAGGGAAATAGTGATACTCAAAGCTTTGTTTTAGAAAAGTTGTTAAAATATAACTCACCCGAAATCATTAAAGATTTTTTCAAAGCTTTCTATAATGAAATTATTAATCGATCAATGATTGGTTGCGATATTGACTTTCTCTCATTGCTTACTTACCTTTGGGATGAAACTCCCGATAGTAACAAATTTGCTGTAATAGATGTTATTTTTGATAATTTGATTGTTTGCAAATCAATCGAGTGCTCCTCTGTCGTTGAATTATTATTTAAACTTGATTATCAGAAATCAATTGATAAAATTAAACAATTATATGTTGTTTCAGATGACAATAATAAAGAGTTTATCGAAGAATTGTTAAATGATGCAGGAATTGATACAAGCTTGCTTTATCATTAAATTTTTTTATTTTTTAATTATGAATTGTTTATTAAGTTATAATACATTATTAATGAGTTTAGTAAATGGCAGCTCGGTTATTTCAATTTGGGGCTGGCAAGCCAACAGAAGAAAGTAAAGAAATAAAAAAAATAGTGCCGGTGAAAATGGAACTAAGTGATAATACTTTTAATGAGTTGAGAAATTTTATATACGATCAGTGTGGAATTTACTATACTGACAATAAAAAGTATTTGCTCGAAGGAAGAATTGCAAAACGTATTTCCAATAATAAACTTTCCTCGTTCGAAGAATATTTGAATTTCCTTCGCTCTCCAATGGGTAGAAACGAACTAAATGAACTTTTCGATGCTATCACTATTAACGAAACTTATTTTTTCCGTGCCCCACAGCAGTTCGAAGCCTTCGAGACCCATATTGTCCCGGAAATTCTTTCTACCCGTCAAAATTTATTTAACCCCGTATTTCGTATTTGGAGTGCAGCCTCCTCGACCGGCGAAGAAGCCTATACTCTGGCTATGATTGTTGCTGAAAAGCTCAAACCAGTGTATCCTCGCGTGCAATTCCAGATCCTTGCAAGTGATATTAATAAATCAGTACTGGAACAAGCCCAACAAGGTGTTTATAAAGAATATTCTATCAGGAATGTACCACCACATCTGCTAAAAAAATATTTCACTCAGCATGGTACAAACTATGTCCTAAACGATGAAATAAAACAGATGGTTAAATTTATGAGTATTAATCTATATGATGCTCAGCAAATGCGTACTGTTACTAATTGCGATGTTATATTTTGCTGTAATGTGCTGATTTATTTCGATATGCCCTCAAAACAGCAGGTGGTTACTCATCTTTATAATTCTCTCAACAAAGGTGGATACTTGTTCATTGGTTACTCCGAATCTTTGCACGGCATCTCAAAGGCATTTAAACTGGTTCATTTCCCAAAAGCTATGGCTTATCAAAAAGAATAATTTTAATTAATTCGGGTTTGAAGATGGCAAAAACAATATTAATAGCCGAAGATTCACCATCAGTTCGCAAGTTTATTACGCTTGCCCTTAAAATTAAAGGTTATCGCGTGCTTTCAGCCCAAGACGGTATGGAAGCCCTCGAAATTCTTCCAAAAGAAAAAATAGATCTGCTTATTACTGATTTAAATATGCCTAATATTGATGGGTTTAAACTTATTCGCTCCATCCGTCAAAATCCGGAATATAAAGATATTCCTATTATTATTCTCTCTTCTCTTGCAAAAGATGAAGACGTTAATGCCGGGCTGGCTGCTGGTGCTAATTCATATTTAATCAAGCCATTCAATACAAAAAGAATTCAATATGAAGTCGCAAAATATATTGGATAATCCTAATTAAAGTTTTGTTTCATTCTATCGATAATATTATTGAATAATAAATTTATGAGGTTGTTTTATGATTTTTTTAGTTGTAGATGATTCTCCAACTATGAGAAGAATAGTGATAAATGCACTTAAAACTTTCGGCTACAACGACGTTATCGAAGCCGGCGACGGTCAAGAAGCACTCGAAAAACTTCGTCAAAATAAGGTTGATTTCGTTATCACAGACTGGAATATGCCCAATATGAGCGGTCTCGATCTTACCAAAGCTATCCGCTCGGACGCTCAATTAGCTCATCTTCCCATTCTTATGGTTACCACACGTGGTCTTAAACAGGATATTATCGAAGCTCTGAAAGCAAGAGTTAATAACTATGTAGTTAAGCCTTTTACTCCACAAGTGCTTAAAGAAAAATTAGATGCCGTTCTTAAAACTATTCAAAATTCATAGGTTGGAGTTGATATGAAACAAAAAGATATTTCCCTTTTGCTCCAAAAAGCTGATGAATTGAGAGCACTTTTTGTATTAGGTCAAAGAGTTATTCCTTTCCTCGAGGAAATTTTTATTTTCGTGAGTGAAATTCAGCCTCTTTTGGATGAAATAAATGCCTCTATCCAAGAAAATTTAAAGAAAATGCCTTCCGCCTCCAAGCAGCTCAGCAAAGTTACCGAAGCCACTGAAATGGCAATTACCGAAGTTATGGATATTGTTGATGGTATCCAATATAAAGTTGAAATTATTAAAAAGAACTATAATAGGATCATTGAAATTGTCAAAAAGAAAAGAGAAAATCCTATCGTTTTGCTCGAAGCACTTTATAAAGCGATTGAAAATGGCGAAGACCTAAAACAACATCTTCCCGCGCTCGCAACAATTATTACAACTATGAAAAAAATTCCCAGTGCTGAAATTGACAAAATTTCTTATGAAACCGAAGAATTAATCTCCAGCATTACTAACGATTCTAACTCTATTATGATTTCTCTTCAAGTGCAAGATATTACTGCTCAGCAAATTGCAGCCGTTAATAACCTACTTGAAACGATCCAAGGCAAATTAACGAAAATTCTCCACCATTTCAATGAATCTGAAATTAGCGAACTTATGCATAAAGAACCATCTCCGGATGATAAAATGCAAGTTTCCCAACTCCATCGCAAAATTGCTTTCGATCCCGAAGCAGTCGAAGCTATGGCTAATAAAGAATTCCGTCAACAACAAGTTGATGAAGTCATCGAGCAAGTTGAAAGCGGAAACTTAGATGAACCAATTGATATGCATGAAATTGAAAAAATGTTCGCTAATCAAAATCCATCAACAGAAGCTACAGGCGATACCAAATCCCCTGTTGTCGAAGATAATACTGAAGAAGATTCATTTGAGCAATTCTCTCAAGACGATATAGATGCTCTATTTGGTAAATAATTTGGAGTGATTATGGCTTCGATGAACTTTAACGACCCTGAAATGCAAGAATTATTCGAAGGTTACCTGATTGAAACCTCTGAACTTCTCGAAAATTTAAGCCAGGATCTTATTGAAATTGAAACAAGGGCAGACGATTTAGATTTAATAAATAGAATTTTCCGTAGTTTCCATACCATAAAAGGAACTTCTTCCTTTATGGGTTTCAATGCTATCGCTGATATTACACACCATGCCGAAGATATCCTAAATAAACTTCGTAGAGGCGAAATTAGTGTTAATCAAGAAATTATCGATGTCCTTCTCGAAGTTCAGGATTGGATAACTATGATGGTTGCCCAAATTAAGGAAGGCAACGAACCATATGCCGATTACTCTGAAACTATTGCTAAAATCCAGCGTTTAAAAGACTCACAAGCCCAGTCCACATTATCCGAATTCACAGATACTCTAGAAACTCAACAAATATTACCTGAGGGAACAAGTTTTGTCGAAGCTGTCCTTTCTAATCCTGAAATTGCTACTAAGCCTGGCGATTTCACTGATGAAGAATTAAAACTTATCGATGCCGCTTTCCAGGAAATTAATGCCAAATTCAAGGGCGAAATTTCTCAAACAAGTGATACGCTCGATACCTGTAACGAGCAGGTCGAAGATCAAACTGTTACTCCAGATCTTTCACCTGTTCAAGAGCAACAAAAGCCTCTCGATCATATTCACGGAATACCTGTTGTCGAATCTTCTGTGCAAGATACAGTTGAGCAGCCAGCAATACAACATGGCACCGCATCATCGCAACAAAACAAACCATCTCACGGCAAAGAAACTTCAAAAGCTTCCGGGAAAGCCCTGTCGTCCGATACTATCAGAATTGATGTCAATCGAGTCGAAGCTCTTATGGATTTATCCGGAGAACTCGTGCTCGGTCGCAACCGTTTAGCTCAGATTACCGAATTGGTTGAACAGGAATTTGGAAAAAATGAATACGTTCGGGATCTAATTGAAACTACTGCCCAAATTGATTTCGTTACTTCCGAAATTCAGGCCGCCGTTATGCGTATGCGTATGGTGCCAATTGGGAAACTCTACCAAAAAGCTCCCCGTATTGTTCGCGACCTTAGCAAAGAATTTGGTAAGAAAATTAATCTTATAGTTAAAGGCGAAGAAACAGAAATAGACCGTGGCATCATTGAAGAATTAAATGACCCTCTCGTTCATATGATTCGTAACTCTTGCGATCACGGAATCGAACCTCCAGAAGATAGAATTCGCCTTGGCAAACCAGAATATGGAACAATTACCTTAGATGCAGATCAGGAAGGTAATAACATTGTCCTGCGTATTTCCGACGACGGACGCGGGATGGATCCAGAAAAACTTAAAGCAAAAGCTATCGAAAAAGGAATCCTTACTCCAGAGCAAGCATCTCAAATGTCTCCTCGAGAAGCATTCCAACTTATTTTTGCGCCCGGATTTAGCACTGCTGTCAAAGTTACTGCTGTTTCTGGTCGTGGTGTTGGTATGGACGTTGTCCGTTCCAATATCCAGAACCTAAAAGGAATGATTGATATTGAATCCGAAATTGGCAAAGGAACTACTTTTATTATAAAACTTCCTCTTACACTTGCTATTATCCAAGGCTTGCTTGTTAAAGTGCAAGACGAAACTTACGCTCTGCCGCTTAGCTCCGTTGTTGAAGTTGTTGCTATAAATACTGATAGCGTCTATACAGTTAGTCATCAGGAAGTAATACGTATTCGTCAGGAAGTAATACCAATCCTTAGATTAGATAAGGTTTTAGGCGTTCCTAATCCACGAGAAGAATTAGATAATCGCTATGTCGTCAATGTTGGCTTGGGTATGCAACGCATAGGACTTGTTGTTGATGAACTTCTCGGGCAACAAGAAATTGTTATCAAGTCGCTCGGTGAATATTTAGGAAGTATAACAGGTGTAGCGGGTTCGACTATTTTAGGTGATGGGCGAGTAATTATGATTATTGACGTTGCCGACCTAATTCAGTCAATATACAAAAATCAATTTATGCAATTTGGTAAATAGCCAATTTATTTCTTTATTCCCATTATCAAACCATCGCCAATAGGAACAAGAGTTACAAAATAGTTCTCATTGGAAAGAAATTTTTCATTAAAATTCTTTATCGATTTTACCTCATTTGGGTCACGCTCGGGTGCACTATCAAGTACATATCCAAATGCAAATGCATTGTCTGCTGCAAATATCCCACCTTTTCTGATAAACGATGTGAGCTTATTTAAATAAATATAATATCCAGGTTTGTCCGCATCCACAAATACAAAATCCAATTCGTAATCAAATTTACAATTTTCTACAAAATTTCGCCCATCATCGCAAATTACTTCAATCTTACTCGAGACACCTGCTATTTCAGCATTTTCTTTAATGATTTGCGCATATTCCGGATTTAGTTCAACCGCCACAAGTTTTCCGTTCTCTGGCAATGCCCTTGCCATAGAAATCGCACTATATCCGGCTAGACTGCCAATTTCAAGCACATATTTTGCATTCATTGCTTTAAGCAAAAATTGCATAAATCTTGCTTGATTTCCGCTTATGTGGATTTTCGGCAGTCCCTTGCGCTCAGCATTCTCCAATACTTTTTGCATAATTTCATCCTCAGCTGTAAACATAGTATGCAAGTATCTGTCGAGTTCATCTGTAACAACCGTTGTTTTTGCAGACATTGCTATTCCTTTCAAATTATGGTCGGGTTCCTAATCTGACGTTTACATTTACTCCGTGCTTCTCAATTTGGTTAAGCAAGGTATTGATTGATTTTAATGTTGAATCAAGTTCGCTTGCAAGCTTCTTGTCGTAAATTAATCGGTTCGCTAGACCACTCCCCAAACGAACCTCTTCGGTGATACTATTAATATTCACAAGCGTTTTATCAGCCTTGCCGATAGTACTTTGCATCTTCAAAAGCAAATCATTTGCATTCGTTAATGCACTCTCTATTTGACCGATAATTTTATTTAATTTCGGTTCATTTTGAGAATAAGTTTTCTTCAAATCAGATACTAAAAAATTTAAATTGCTAACTGTAGTTTGCAGAACAGAGTAATTTTCTTTAATTAAGGTATTCAGGTTTTGAGTTATTTCGCTCGTATTATGTGCAATTGTTTCAAGATTATCAAGCAATTGCTTGTTGTTCATTACATAATTGAGATTTTGAGTTAGAGTATCAAGATTCTTCACAAGCGAAGCAGCATCATTACTCACTTCGCCCAAAGTTGCTACCAAATCAGACAAATCCGCAGTCGCTCTTCCCGGTATCTCTTTGCTTATATCAAAAGGGTTGTTCGATTTGCCTGGAGTAATTTCTATTTTCTTTCCACCGGTAATTTCTAATATTGTTATTCTTGCATAGCAATCAGCCCTCAAATTTTCAATCGTCTCCATATCTGCTGTTATCAGAACAGAGCCATTATCATTTGCAATAGACTTAACTACACCACATCGCACACCATTAACAACTACCGGCGAGCCTTCTGTTATCCCGCCGGAGTTGTCAAATCTAAATTTTACTAAATTTTTAGATGGTGAAATGCTTACCCCTTTCGCTAGCGAAAGTCCAATTATTAAGATAATTATTGCGAGTACTGATACTATGCCAACTTTTATCTCGATTTTCTTTTGTTTATTCATCACTTCCCGTCAATTATCAGAAAGGACTATCATCATTTTTCTTGTCAGATTCGTCAAAATCGAAAGTTTCGTCGAAAGTATCAGTTATCTCTGTATCAAAATCCGAAAAATCATTCGCATCAAAACTTGTGTCGGGATAAAGTGAATCGGAAATAATTCTTTCCTCTGCACTGTCAGCACTTTCCTTCTGTTTGCGTGCATCAAGAACAATCATATTTTCAGCAATTACCTCAACAATATTGCGGCGTGTGTTGTTGTTTTTGTCCTCAATTGTTCTTGTCTGCAATTTTCCTTCAAGATAAATACGAGTTCCTTTGCGAAGCAACTTCTGACATACTTCTGCAAGCCCTCGCCAAGCAACAATAGTGTGCCAATCTGTGTGCTCTTGCAAATTCCCGTTGCGGTCCTTCCATGTTTCCGATGTTGCCAATCTAAATGTTGCAACAGGTATTCCACTCGGTGTGAATTTTAATTCGGGATCTCTTCCCACATTTCCAATTAACATTACTTTGTTTAAAGTTCTCGACATACTTTTCTCCAAACGTTATAGTTAATCATCCTTTCACATTCTTTTTTTGAAAAAATAATACTATTATTAACGATTATGTTTAAAAATAATTTATTTCACCGATTGTTATTTTTTTTACATAGTTGTCAATTCTTTTGTTACGTGCTTTAATGAAGCCCATTACTCCTTTTTTGTAAGTCAAATATTCTTCAATGTCCGCAAATACTGGTCTTGTTTTAAAATTGTCAAACGGTAAGTAAAACTTAATATTCTCGTTCTCGTCAACAAGGTCGTTGAGTAAAAAAAAGTCAATGTAACCTTTGAAGTTGTCAAACAAGTCGAAGAAATTTTTGTAGCGCTTAATAGTGTCGTATAGTGGGCTTTGTTGTCCTGCGTAAAAAAGTCTGATACATTCCAAAGACAAGTCGAACCTGTCGTCGATTAAGCTATTTACTCCACGAGCTTGATTTATTGTGTGTTGTTTGTCCACCCGATTGTTTGGGAAAAGTGTGTATGCTCCAATTGTCGAACCTGCGTCAAACAGTTCTTTTACTTCGGCTTGAATTTGTTGTGTCAGCCAAGTTTTGCGTTTGTGATTTCTGTATGAATGAGTAATTGCGTCACTTCCTAAAAAATATTCTCCAAGTCCTGAAATATGATATAAATACGCTCCACTTTTTTTGTCGGACAACTCAAATTTTTCTCCATTTGGCAATTTCTTACTCCATAACATTTTATGGTAGGAGCGAAGTGTCGGACTTGTTCTGTCCGGGTCGCCACCATTTGCGTCTGTGTAAAAGTTAAATGTTATGTCAATTTGCATTTTCTTGTTTTGTTTCCCGCTACGTGTATGTTGTTTATGCTTGCCACTAACGTTCGAGTGTATGTGCCGCAAGGAATTGCCGGGCTGTATGATGTGCAACGACACAAAAGTTTGAGCTGACGACATGGCTTGAATAACTAATGCCCCCCTTATGGCATATACACTTTGTTAGCGGTTTATGGCCCATCTTCAATCTTTGTCAGGTTAAATGCTATCTTTGTTTGTTTTAATAGCGGTTCAACCCTTTTCTCTGCAAGTTTTATATATTCTTTGCTTATTTCGTATCCTATAAACTTTCTGTCCGACTTCAAAGCAGCAACAGCAGTTGTTCCACTACCCATAAATGGATCTAAAATAATATCACCTTTAAAAGAATAAAGTTGAATTAGTCTGTAAGG
>CALGXJ010000135.1 GCA_937936035.1 Eximiradius proteiniborus | reverse complement strand
CAGTCTTCAATAGATTAGCATATCTGGAAAAATGTCTGACGAGTATTTTTAATCAGAGCCTGAAACCTGATGAAATAATAATATGCGATGATGGTTCAAGTGAGGACATTTTAGGCTTCCTGAAAAGGATTTCAAAGAATACTGAAATTAAGATTAAATATGTAAGGCAGGAGCATAAAGGTTTTCGTGCAGGACGCAGCAGAAACAACGGAGTGGCTATAAGCGAGGGAGATATTCTTATTTTTTTCGACTCGGATGTTATAGTAACTAGAAATTATTTGAAAACAATATATGATTTTCTTCGAAAAAGTGGTGATTGTTTTGTGAGCAATTACCCAATACGGCTTACCAAAGAGCAAACAAATCAATTGACTTTAAACGACGTAGAGACATTTAATTTTAGTATAATTACTTTTAAGCAAAGGTTCAAAATAATCAGACAATATATTGAGGATAAATTTTATTCAGTTACAAACAGGCTAAGGAAGAGAAGCAAAAGGAAAGCACCAAAATTGCGAGGCGGAATATGTGCCATATTACGAAAGGATTATTTTGAAGTGAATGGTTATGATGAGCGTTTTATTGGTTGGGGAAACGAAGATGATAATCTCGGCAAGCGATTGTATATGAAGGGACTAAACGGAGCCAACACGGGACTGTTTGAATTTCCAATACATTTGTATCACGAACCATTTCATAATAATGGAGAACGGTTAAATAAAAATTTGGCTGATGAATTAAAGAAAGAAATCAACCCCGGGAATTTCAAAGCAGAATACGGGCTAAATAACAAATACCAGCACGATGATGTGGAAGTAGTGTATTTATAACATAGTTTATTAGCACAAAATTTGAAGAGCAAAAGCAATAAAAGGTCTCCACCTAGAAGGTGGAGACCTTTTTCTCCCATTCATCCGATGACTTGAAGTCATCGGATGAATAAACAACCCATTGATTTTTAATAATAATATAAATCAATGTGAATATTGTGAACATTACCTTGAAACACCAAACTTCCCTTTTATATTCAATTCAGGAATATAGTAAAAGTATATGCCGTTCTGTAAGTTACTAATAGGAACCAGTATTGAATTATCATCCGTTTTTAATTTACATTCGATTACTTTATTCCCAATTACATTATATAAGCATAATGTAACATCGGTATAATAATTAACGGGTAAACTTATTTCAGCAAATTTATTATTAAAAATATTAAATCTATGTTTTTCATTATGAAAACTAATATCATTTTCTACAGAAGTTGGTAATGTAAAATAATCTATAATAATACAGAGTTTGTTTCTTATTAAATAACAATTAAAAACACTATCTCTTGAACGTTGCTTAGCTTTTATATTACGCATTTTGAAGTCATTTGAAGGACTAGTTGAATAAATATCAGTTCCAGTTGGAGTAATAAATTTGGACGCAGTAATCCAAAAAGTGGAATCAATATCACAAATAGTTTCTGAACTATTCTTTCGAATTAACTGATAATAGTAAAAACGATATTTGGGATAAGGTTCGATTATTGTAGTAAAATGAACATAATCATATCTTACATCAAGACTAGAAGAGCCACCTACTTCAATGATTTCAAAAGAACCTAATTCATTAAATAATTTTAAAACCATATATTCTAACTTATTATCTGTTCTCAGGCGATATATTGCAAACAGCCATTGAAAATCATCAACACTTCTCCACATATATACCGTCTTATTGAGCAAATCAATACTCGGATGATGGTATTTTCCTAATGAATTTAAGCTATTATCAAAAATGTTGACTATAAAATTCCAGAAACAATCATATTTCTTATAAATACTTACAAGAGCGATTTCACCATTTTCAGCGATTTGAATTTGTTTAGCTTCAAGTGAATAATTATCGTCCTTAATATTTGTGCTATGAATAATTTCTCCGTTAGCAGTCAATTGAACAACTTTTACATATGACTTTTCACCATCGAACTTCTCTGTGTAGATACCTGTAAATATTTCCCCATAATTCTCTGACGTCATATCCATATTTTCTGCTATTATCAAATCATTGCCGAACGTTATTCCTAACTCTTTTTCGAAAATTACCTGCCCTTCTGTATTTACGTCTATTATTCTGATTTTGTTGTGGTAATCATCTTCTCTTTGTTGAAGAACTAATCTTAGATTTTCACCCTTGTTGTACTACAAATAACCTTTAGGTAAATAGTAGTTGTTATTATCTCCAAAATACACATTCCACTCTATGAAATCATCCCAATAGTCTCTGCCTTTATAGTTATTAAACCCATTGATGATTTTAAATAACTTTATTTCCTGTGTCGAGAAGTACATAAAGATAACCATTTTTTACAGTGAAATCGATACCATTCCCATTTGGATATATATTATCTCTATCAGAGATATATGCATATACTTCCTTAATAGCATAAGCATTGAATTTGTTGATAACGATAAAGCCCTGAAATAGCAGAAAAATACAAGTTGCTTTTTTTATCAACAACATACTTTTAATATTGTTTCTCCTGATAAATTATTCTTGTAATTCTAGAAAGTCTGTTTCATTACTGAAATAGCACAAACGCATACATTCAGAAATATCAATTGCTCCAACTGGTACTGAAATAGGACTGATTTCTTTGTTTTTTTCTTAGCTAAATTGACATAGAATAATGTTTTGCATTATTAGTATCGAAATATTGGTCATTTGAATTTGGTATAAAAGGACAATCAGGTTGTCCTTTTACATTTACATTAGTAAATATAAGATAGAAGATAGAAGATAGAAGATAGAAGACAGAAAACCAAAGATACTAATTTACTTGTAGCTGATTGCATAGCCTCCTCCTTTTATGAAAAATGTTACAAAGAACAATATTATGGTAAGATTGATGTTTGATATAGTGTAATGAAATTTTATAAAAAACACAACAACTTTTATACAATCAAGCATGTTTTTTTACCATTATTCCCAATTCGGAACTATTTTGATTTTACTAATAGCATAAAAAATTGTATCCGTCTTGCATTTCAATAGAATATTATGCTATTGAAAAAAATCTATATTGGCAAATAATTGTATCGATTGTTAAGATTGTATCCTCAAGGATAGATATTTTGTTTTCGCTTGCTGTAATTTTCATTCAAAGTATTTTTACTAATTATTTATCATCCTATTATTTTGAAAGGACAATAATAAATTATTGGTTGATTGCAGACGTTTGGAGTGAAGCAATTCCACACTCTTTTTTTTATAAGTGGTATTATTGAAAGAATCGTTATTTTTTAATAATTCTTTTTAGCTTTTAATTTAATTTCAGATAAAACAAAAAAAGCGTCCTAAGGAGCAGGGACGCTTTATTGCAAAATAATGCTTTGAAGATATATTATTTCTGTTCTTCTTGCTCGGCGGTATCGTCGAAAGTGATTTTTTGAGCTGCTTCGGGATTTTCAGGAGATTGCTCTTGGTTGATGGTTTCGTCAGCAGTAGCTGTTGGTTCTTCGCTTGCAGAAGTTTCAGGAACTTCATTTGGGATTTCTTCCGGAGCGTCGGTTTTTTCGACAACATCAGTTGCAGCAACTTGTGGTTCAGAAGGTTTTTCTTCAACAACTTCTTTAGGAGCCGACTTAGGTTCATCGGCTTTTTTGGAAGCTGGTTTAGAAGCTTTTTTAGCAGCTTTTTTCTTGGATTTAGTGCTGAAAGCACCGTCCTGCGGAGCAGACCAATCAACAAGTTCAATCACGGCAAGCCGGGCAGCATCACCACGGCGGGTGCCAAGTTTGATAATGCGGGTATAACCACCATTGCGGCTTTCAACTACAGGAGCAATAGCATCGAAAAGTTCCTGAAGCACAGCTTTTTTGCGAATAACGCGACCAACAATACGGCGATTATGAACATCGACAGTATGTCCTTCGGGGAGCAATCCCTGACGTTCGCGCATAAGAGCGGTGCGGGCTTTAGTAATCAAGTGTTCAGCATAAGGACGCAATTCTTTAGCCTTAGCCAGAGTGGTGGTAATTTTTTTGTGTTCAAAAAGTGAAGTAGCAAGATTAGCAAGCAAGGCTTTGCGATGGCTTGCAGTTCTCTTTAGTTTTCTTCCTTTAACAAGGTGTCTCATTTTTCTATCTCAAATTAATCAATAATCAAAATTAATCAATAGCGTTTTTAGGTTCTTCTTTAAGATATTCTTCAACGTTCATACCGAATTCTAGACCACAGAGACGAACGACTTCTGCAAGTTCGGAGAGAGATTTTCTGCCGAAGTTGCGGAATTTGAGGAGTTCCGACTCCTGAAGTTGTACAAGTTCGCCCAAAGTTTTGATATTAGCAGCTTTGAGGCAGTTGTGAGCACGAACAGAGAGTTCGAGTTCATCGACAGGTGTGAGCAGAATTTTACGAAGTTTGTTCTTTTCGGCAAGTTTAACTTCTTCTTCTGCGGTTTCTACCTGTGGTATTTCTTCTTCGATAGCGCTGAAGTTAATAAAGTATTTCATATGGTCGCTTATGATTTTAGCAGCGAAGTGAACTGCGTCGCGAGCCGAGATAGTGCCGTCGGTACGAACATCAAGTACAAGTCTTTCGTAGTCAGTTCTTTGCCCGACGCGGTAAGGTTCGACGCTAAAGATAACATTTTTAATAGGTGTAAAAATAGCGTCAATAGGAAGCATACCGACAGGGAAATCAACGATTTGATGTTCTTCGGCAGGGACATAACCTTTGCCACGTCCCAAACGAAGTTCGACATCGAAGGAAGCATCATCAGCAAGAGTAGCGATATGATGATCGGGGTTGAGGACTTCGATTTGAGGGTTAGCGTCCTGGATATTTTTAGCAGTCCATTCGCCGGGACCATTAACCTGGAAATAGATTCTGTTTAATTTTTTATCAAGAAGTTTGAAACGAACTTCTTTAAGGTTCAGAATAATTTCGGAGACGTCTTCGGTAATGCCGGGGATGGTTTGGAATTCGTGAAGCACATCGCTAATTTTAACACCAATAATAGCCGAACCGGGGATTGAAGATAGAAGCACTCTGCGGAGAGAGTTACCGAGAGTAACACCATAACCAATTTCGAGAGGTTGAAGAATGAACCGGCCGTGGAAGTCGGATGTTTCTTCAATCTGAATTCTATCGGGCATTTGCATTTGAATATTCATAAATTTAGCGCCAGATTTAGTTAATCAAAATAATAAACAAATTAAACTCTTCTTCTTTTAGGCGGACGGCAGCCATTATGTGGGATTGGAGTTTTATCGATAATTGAATGAATTTCCAATCCAGCCTGAGTAAGAGCTCTGATTGCGGCTTCACGACCCGAGCCGGGACCTTTGACGACGACATCGACTTTGCGTAACCCCATATCGTAAGCTTCTTTAGCAGCTTTTTCAGCAGAAACCTGAGCGGCATAAGGAGTATTTTTCTTACTGCCGCGGAAACCGTTTTTACCAGCTGAGGACCAGCAAAGCGAGTTGCCATACATATCCGCAATGGTAACCTGAACGTTGTTAAAGGTAGCGCGGATAAAAGCTTTGCCGTGAATATCGGTTACGGTCTTTTTTTTAATTCTTTTCTTAGCCACAGATTCTACCTGTATTTATTTCAACAATAGTTAACAAAAACAAATTATTTCTTAGTTGCCTTTTTCTTGCCGGCAACAGTCTTTTTGCGACCTTTGCGGGTGCGAGCGTTGGTGCGGGTGCGTTGTCCGCGGACAGGCAAGCCACGGCGGTGGCGGAGCCCGCGATAGCAGCCAATATCCATCAAACGTTTAATATTCATTTGGATTTCGCTGCGGAGCGCACCTTCAACTTTGTAATTATCAATTACCTGGCGAAGACGTGCTACTTCTTCGTCTGTCCACTCACTAACTTTTTTAGTAGGTTCAACGTTCGCTTCCTGAAGAATTTTTTCAGCGGTTGTGCGACCAATACCATAGATATAGGTTAAACCTATAAAGCCTCTTTTGTTTTTTGGTAAGTCAATACCTGCAATACGTGCCACGTCTCCCTCCTATTAACCTTGTCTTTGTTTAAAACGTGGATTTTTTTTGTTAATAATATAGACCCGACCCTTTCTTTTAACAATTTTGTCGTCGGGATTTCTTTTTTTAACTGATGCAGTAACTTTCATTTTGTATCTCTCTATATTTTGTTATTTATATCTGTAAATAATTCTACCTTTTGACAAATCATAAGGAGAAATTTCAACAGTAACTTTGTCGCCTTGCAAAATTTTAATAAAGTTCATTCTCATTTTGCCAGAAATATGAGCGAGCACTTTATGTCCGTTTTCGAGGCGGACAATAAACTGAGTGTTAGGCAAAGTTTCCTCGATAATACCATCAACTTTAATTAAATCTTGTTTACCCATATTCCTGTTAATCTCTCAAAGTTAGAATAATTGCTTTATTTTTATCAACAATAACAGTATGTTCAAAATGAGCTGCCGGCATTTTGTCGGCTGTCATAATTGTCCAGCCATCGCTTGCAGTTGTGATTTCTTTTCGTCCCATATGAACCATTGGTTCGATAGCCAGAGCCATACCGCTGATAAGTTTAACGTTTGGGTATCGGCTACGATAGAGCAAAGGTGGCACAAAATTCGGGATTGGAGGCTCTTCGTGCAAACGGCGTCCAATTCCGTGACCAACGAGCTCGCGAGTGAGCGAGTAACCGTTTTTCTCGCAATGCTGCTGGACAGCGTTCGATATGTCATAGACCTTTTGCCCTTCGATAGCGTTATCGATACCGAGGAACAGAGCTTCTTCGGTAACTAATAATAGACGTTCAACCGAAGGCTCTATTTTACCAACCGGATAAGTAACGGCACTATCGCCATAGAAACCATCGAGTTCGGCACCGCAATCTATCGAGATAATATCGCCTTCCTTCAGTATGTAGTCGCCGGGAATTCCGTGGACAACTACTTCGTTGACGGAGGCGCATATAGTGCCGGGGAACGGCATCAGGCTTTTATCCGGCTGATAGCCTTTGAAAGCGGGGCGAGCGTTACGAGAGCGGATGCAGTCTTCTGCGATTTCATCCAGCTCTTTTGTAGTAACCCCGACTTTCACATAATTTTTCAAAGTACTAAGAGTATCAGCAACAACTCTGCAAGCTTTTTCAATTTTGCTAATTTCGTCTTTGGAGTTAATTTTTACTCTCACCTGATAATTGTTGCTGATTTTTCTATTCATTATCAGAAACCACCTGCTCCAACTCTTCCTCTAATTCTACCGCTTTTCATAAAGCCGTCGTAGTGACGCATAAGCAAGTGTGATTCGATTTGTTGCAAGGTGTCGAGAGCAACGCCAACAACGATAAGCAGGGAAGTACCGCCGAAGAACTGAGCAAATCCCATACTTAGATTGAATATGTTTGTAACAAAAGTTGGCAAGATTGCAATAAGTCCCAGGAAAATCGAGCCCGGAAGAGTGATTCTTGTAAGAATCGAATCAATATATTCGACAGTGTGCTGACCGGGACGAATACCGGGAATAAATCCACCTTGTTTTTTCATATTGTCTGCAATATCTTTCGGGTTGAAGATAATCGCAGTATAGAAATAAGTAAAGAGAACAATCAATGTAAAATATAGTATTGCATAAACGAATGAATCATAGTGGAAAAGTTGAGCTAAAGTTATGATAAATTTACTTTCAGGGAAAAAGCTAAGAATAGTGTTAGGGATAAACATTAGAGCTTGCGCAAAGATAATCGGCATCACTCCGGCAGTATTTACACGAAGAGGAATATACTGGGTAGTGCCGCCGTAAACTTTGCGTCCCACCTGACGTTTAGCATACTGAACCGGTATTCTGCGGGCACCTTGAGTAACGAGCACAACAGAAGCAACAATAAAAACGAGCAGAGTAATTACGACAAGCTCAACGAGCCAATGTCTGGAACCTGCCTGAATAAGCAGCCATTCCTGCCAAAGCGAGGCAGGCAAGCGAGCGATAATACCGATGAAGATGATAAGCGAGATACCGTTGCCGATACCGCGTTCGGTAATTTGTTCGCCGAGCCACATCATAAAGATAGTGCCAGCAGTAAGCAAGAAGATAGTAGAAATAGTAAAGAGAAATCCGCTATCGGGGACAACTGGTACACCGCCGGCAGTTTGCTGGTAAGCAAGTTTAATACTTAAGCCCCAGCCTTGTAGTGCTGAAATAACGACAGTGCCAAGTCGAGTGTATTGATTAATCTTACGTCGTCCTTCTTCGCCTTCCTTTTGCATTTTTTGGATTTCGGGGATAACTACCCCGGCAAGCTGGAAGATAATCGAAGAAGTGATGTAGGGCATAATACCTAAAGCAAAGATTGCAGCGTTTGAGAACGCACCGCCGACGAACAAATCGAAGAGACCAAAGAGGGTATTTGATGCAGCGTCCTGGTTAGAAACAGCAAGAGCGTGAACATCGATGCCCGGGAGGGTGATATGAGCACCCAACCGGACAACAATCAAAATACCCAAAGTGTAAAGAATTCTCTGACGGAGTTCTTCGATTTTGAAGATATTCTTTATAGTATTAACAAAGTTAGCCATTGATTACCGCCTTGCCTCCAGCATTTTCAATCTTATTTTTAGCAGACTGAGAAAAAGCATGAGCGTGGACTTCGATAGAGGAGTGAAGTTCTCCACTACCTAATATTTTAAGTGGAACGCGGCTTTTGGAGATAACGCCTAATTCCAGAAGATTATCGAAATTGACAGAACCCGAAATTTTATTATCATCGATTAATTTTTGGAGCGTTCCAACATTCACGACTTGATATTCAACACGGAATCTGTTTGTAAAGCCGAATTTAGGTAGGCGTCTGTTGAGAGGCATTTGACCGCCTTCGAAGAAACGAGGGATAACGGCGCCGCTTCTTGATTTTTGTCCTTTATGACCACGTGTAGCAGTGCCACCGTGACCGGAGCCAGGACCACGGCCGATACGTTTCTTTTTATGTTTAGCGCCTTCGGCTACTTTTAGGTTACCAATGTGTTTCATTTTATTACTTCTTATTCTGAAACTTCTTCAACTTTAACTAAATGCTTAACAACATTAATCATCCCACGAGTTTGAGGGTTGTCGGGGAGGATATTAACATAGTTAGGACGACCCAACCCGAGCGCTTTAATAGTGCGTTTTTGATTTTCCAAGCACTTAATAATGCTACGAGTTTGAGTAATTTTTAATTTTTTCATATTAACTACCTTTAAAATACGCGCTAATATTAAACCAATGCAAAAAGCGAACTAACCGCGCACAACTTTTTCGACCGGGATACCGCGGCGAGCGGCGACCGATTCAGCGCTTTCCATAGCGAGCAAGCCTTGGAGAGTAGCTTTGATAGAGTTGTGAGGGTTAGACGAACCGAGACTTTTAGTTAATACGTCTTGAACTCCAGCAAGTTCCAAGATAGCACGTACACCGCCGGCGGCGATAACGCCTGTACCGGGTGTAGCTGGGCGGATGAGCACCTTAGCCGCTCCGAATTTACCAATTACTTCGTGAGGGACGGTAGTTCCCTGTAATTGAACTTTATGAATATTCTTTTTAGCGGCTTCGGTAGCTTTCGTAACTGCATCTACTACTTCGCTTGCTTTACCCAAGCCATAGCCGACATGACCGTTACCATCGCCGACAACTACAATTGCCGAGAAGTTAAAACGACGTCCGCCTTTAACAACCTTAGCGGTTCTGCCGACGTAAACTAATTTGTCTCTTAATTCTAATTCTGATGCTTTAATTTTTGACACTTCTACTCCTCAGTTCTATTAGAACTTATCTTAAAAAATAAGACCGCCTTCGCGAGCTCCGTCTGCGAGTGCTTTTACACGACCGTGGTAGATAAAACCATTGCGGTCGAAAGTAACTTTGGTGATACCGGCAGCGAGAGCGCGTTTGGCTAATTCTGAACCAACAAATTTTGCAACTTCTGATTTCTTCATCTCTGGTTTGATTTTGGGAGCGATTTCTTTATCGATCGAAGATGCAGAAATCAGAGTTTTACCTTCGTCGTCGTTAATAAGTTGCGCATAGATATGAGTAAGGCTACGGAAGACGCTTAGGCGTGGGCGTTCGGCGGTTCCGTGAACCTTTTTACGGATGCGTAATTTACGACGGATTTTTCTTTCTTGCTTTATTCTTTGTTTTCTCATTTTAAACTCTTAAAACAAACATTGTAAAATCACATAACATTATTTAGCAGAAGCTTTACCAGCTTTGCGGCGGATATATTCGTCTTCGTAGCGGATACCTTTGCCTTTGTAAGGCTCAGGTGGACGAATAGAGCGAATTTTCGCAGCAACGAGCCCCAGAGTATTTTTATCGATACTCGAAATTTTGATAGTAGTTGGGTTTGGAGCTTCGATAGTAACGTTATCGGGCGGTATGAACAAAATTGGATGAGAGTAGCCCATAGAGAGGAGCAGGTTTTTGCCTCTCATTTCAACTTTGTAGCCGACGCCTTCGATAAGCAGAGTGCGGGTAAATCCTTCTGTAACACCGACAATGCGGTTATAGACTTCTGCACGGGTAAGTCCGTGGAGTGCACGGATGTGTTTGAGGTCGTTTTGGCGGCTGAAAGTAAGGGTATTATTTTCGAGAGAATAGTCAATACCTTCGGGCAATCTAAAAGAAAGCTCGCCTTTTGGACCTTTAGCTGTAAGAAGTCTATCTTCGATTTTGACCTGAACTTTGTCAGGTATTTGTATAGGTTTTTTACCAATTCTGGACACGACAGGCTCTCCTTAAATTAGATTACCAAATAGAACAAATAAATTCGCCGCCAACGTTAAATTTTTTCGCATCTTTATCGGTGAGAACACCTTTGGAAGTCGAGATAATAGCAATACCGAGACCGTTTTTAATGCGAGGCAAATTATCGACCGACACGTAAATACGGCGTCCGGGTTTGCTAATACGTTTCATTTCGCGAATAGCAGGTTCGCGGTTATAATACTTCAAAGTAACTTTTATTTGATTTTGTACTTTGTCTTCGATAATTGCGTAGTCTGCTATAAAGCCTTGATCTTTGAGGATACGGGCTATAGCGATTTTCAGCTTCGAAGCCGGTGCTGTAACAGTTTTATGACCAGCACGGCCGGCATTACGAATGCGTGTTAAAAAATCAGATATTTGATCTGTTACTGGCATAATTCCTACCATATTAATATCACCAACTGGCCTTACGAATACCTGGAATTTTTCCTTCCAGAGCTAATTGACGGAACATATTGCGGCAGAGACCGAATTTACGGTAGACGCCGCGACCACGTCCGCTGATAGAACAACGGTTGCGCAGACGTGTAGGCGAGCTATTGCGAGGCAATTTTTGCAAGCCTTCCCAATCGCCGGCGGCTTTGAGAGCCTCGCGTTTAGCCTGGTATTTTTCTACCAGTCTGCGTCTTTTTTCGTTGCGCATTTTTACACTTACTTTAGACATAGTTCATTCTCAATCTTTTTTACGGAATGGAAAACCAAATTCTTGTAGTAATGCATACGACTCTTCGTCTGAGTGGGAAGTCATTACGAAAGTAATATCAAGCCCACCGATTTTCGAAACTTTATCTACGTCGATTTCTGGGAAAATAATTTGCTCTTTGATACCGAGCGAATAATTTCCGCGTCCGTCGAAACCTTTTTCGCTAAAACCACGGAAGTCGCGAATACGTGGAGCAGCGATATTGATGAATCTGTCGAGGAATTCATACATTCTTGCTCTTCTTAGCGTAACGGAAACACCGATAGGCATACCGGCGCGTAGTTTAAAGTTCGAAATAGCTTTTTTAGCTCTTCTTACCACAGGGCGTTGACCTGAGATAAGTTCGAGTTCGTTCATAGCACTTTGCAAAAGTTTCAAATCCTGAACAGCGTCGCCGATGCCCATATTGAGGCAAATTTTTTCGAGGCGAGGCACCTGCATAATTGACTTATAGTTAAATTTTTTTATCAATGCAGGCACAACTTGTTCTTTGTAGAAGGTAAACAGACGAGGAGTTGGGATTTCTTTGTCCTGAACCTCTTCGAGGCGTTTACCTTCGAAGGGGAATTCTCCGCGTTTGCTTACGCCGGGTTTTGCAGGTGCTGCTGGTTTTTTAGTTGTTTTAGTTGCCATAATATCTATTACTGCCTAATATTATAAATCTTTATTATTAGTACGAGCAAAGCGAATAATTTCTTTGCGGGCGCTTTTAATTTCGCGGCGGATACCGATACGAGTTGGCTTTTTATCGGAATCCAAAATCATTACGTTGGAGTAATGAATAGGCAATTCTTTAGAGATAACACCACCGTTAGGGTATTGCTGATTAGGTCGAGTATGTTTTTTATGAACATTAACTTGTTCGACCAGGATTTTCATAGTTTTTGGGTAAACTTCCAATACTCTGCCGATTTTTCCTTTATCATCGCCAGCAATAACTTGAACGGTGTCGCCTTTTTTAATTTTAAGTTTAGCCATAGTAGTCACCTTATAATACTTCCGGAGCGAGTGAAACAATTTTCATATAATTTTTTTCACGAAGCTCGCGGGCAACAGGACCGAAAATACGAGTTCCACGAGGTTCGCCTTTATCGTTCAGGATAACGGCAGCATTATCATCGAATCTGATGCAGGAACCATCTTTGCGACGAATTTCTTTAGCCGTACGAACGATAACAGCTTTATGAACGCTACCTTTTTTGACGGGAGCACCGGGAATAGCGGCTTTGACGGAGACGACTACGAGGTCGCCCACGGTTGCGTATTTTTTGCCGTGTCCGCCGAGCACTCTAATGCAGCGAATTTTTTTAGCACCGGAGTTGTCAGCTACCGTCAAATTTGTTTCTTCTTGAATCATAGTTTATAACCCTTTAATTACTTAGCACGCTCAACAATTTTAAGTAATCTCCATCTTTTGCGAGCGCTTAGTGGGCGCTCTTCGATAATGCGGACAGTATCGCCTACGTGCGCTTCGTTATTTTCGTCGTGTGCCATATATTTTTTGGAGCGTTTAAAATACTTTTTATAGATCGGATGAGCAACTTGGCGTTCAACTATCACAACGATAGATTTTTCCGGTTTATCGGAGACTACTTTTCCGGTAAGAATTCTCTTACGCGATTTAGTTACTTCTTGTTCAACAGTTTGAATTTCCATTGCTTATCCTTTAAATTTTGGCATTACGACGTTCAGTTAAAATAGTATTGATACGGGCAATATCTTTGCGAAGGATTTTGAGATAAGCCGTATCTTGCAACTGCTTAAGAGAGTGCTGGAATCTTTGATTAACAAGAGTTTCCTGCGACTCTTGGAGCAAGCGCTCAAGTTCGCTATCGTTTAGCTCCCTTAGGTCTTTTGCTTTACGTGGTTTCATTATAAGCCAAATCTATACGTGTTACAAATTTCGTTTTAATAGGCAACTTATGCGACGCAAGTCTGAGTGCTTCTTGGGCAGCTTCGCGGGATACGCCATCGACTTCGAAGAGGATTCTGCCGGGGCGAACAGCAGCTACCCAGCCTTCTGGGCTACCTTTACCGCTACCTTGACGTGTTTCGGCAGGTTTTTTGGTGTAAGGTTTGTCTGGAAAGATTCTAATCCACACTTTACCGTCGCGTTTTAGATATCTATTGATAGCAATACGGGCGGCTTCGATTTGGCGGTTGGTAATCCAGTGTTCTTCTAATGCTTTCAAGCCGTAGGCACCGAAAGCGACCAGATGGCCACGGTTGGAGTTACCACGCATAACGCCGCGTTGCGCTTTACGATATCTTATTCTCTTTGGTGATAACATTTTATCTAACTCACTTAATAATTAACTATGATTGTTTGCCGATTATTTCGCCGCGGAATATCCACACTTTGATACCGATAGCACCGTAGATAGTGTGTGCAGTAGCAGTACCGTAGTCGATATCCGCACGAAGAGTGTGCAATGGAATACGTCCTTCTTTGTATTGCTCGGTGCGAGCCATTTCAGCGCCGCCCAAGCGGCCGGAACACATCACACGAATACCTTGGGCACCCATTCTCATCGAGGAAGAAACGGCCTGTTTCATAGCGCGACGGAATGAGATTCTGCCTTCGAGTTGTTGTGCAATATTTTCAGCAACGAGAAGAGCATCAAGTTCGGGGCGTTTAATTTCGTGGATAAGAATTTTAACGTCTTTGCCCGTAATTTTCTTGAGTTCTTCTTCTAATTGAGTAATATCTTTACCCGAACGGCCTATAATTTGACCCGGACGAGAAGTAAATATCGTGATACGAAGTTGTTTCGCAGTGCGTTCAACAAGGATGCGGGAGACGCCGGCTTTCTTTTTACGGTTGCGAATATAGTTGCGGACGTTAATGTCTTCTGTAAGTTTTTCAGCGACATTTTTTTCGTCGAACCAATTAGCGTCCCAACTTCTAATAATACCGAGCCTAAGGCCTATTGGATTAGTTTTCTGTCCCAATTTAAACTCCTTAATTTATACTATTCTTTTGCTTCGACAACAATAGTAAGATGATTAGAGCGTTTACGCATTCTGTAAGCACGACCCATAGGGGCGGGCAGAATTCTTTTCATTGTTGGTCCGCAATCAACGTAAGCACGGCTGACAACGATATTTTCGTCCGAGACGTTAATACCTTCTTCTTTTGCTTTTTGGTTCAGGTTAGCAAGTGCTGAACGGAGAACCATTTCAGCGTCGCGGCTAGCGAGCTTTTTATTGAAACGCAAAATTGTCAGAGCTTCCATTGCTTTTTTGCCACGGATGAGATCAATAAGCAATCTCATTTTGCGTGGTGATGAGTGAATATATTTTTTTTGTGCTCTTGCTTCCATCATTTATCTCCAACTATTTCTTCTTAGCTTCTTTACGGTTGCCTGCATGTCCGCGGAAAATGCGTGTAGGAGCGAATTCGCCGAGTTTATGGCCGACCATATTTTCGGTAACATAAACGGGGATGAAATTTTTTCCGTTATGGACAGCAACGGTGTGCCCAACAAAATCTGGTGTTATAGTAGAAGCTCGCGACCACGTTTTAACTACTTGCTTTTTTTTGGTTTCGTTCAAATCGTTAATTTTTTTAAGTAATTTATAATGAACGAAAACACCTTTTTTTAATGAACGAGCCATATTACATTAGTCCTTACTATTTCTTATTACGAGAACGAACAATATATTTCGATGAATGCTTGCGTTTTTTACGGGTTTTAAGCCCTTTTGCAATTTGCCCCCAAGGCGAGCGAGGATGTTGGCGACCGCCGCCTGATTTTGAGCGTCCTTCGCCACCGCCCATTGGGTGGTCGATTGGGTTCATAGCCATACCGCGAGTTTGAGGTCTGATACCTAACCAACGGCTTCTACCGGCTTTGCCGAGCAGAATATTTTCGTGGTCTGAGTTGCTTACAACACCCAAAGTAGCATAGCATTTGCTTGGCACCATACGAATTTCGCCGGAAGGCATTTTCAGGTGAGCAAATTTGCCGTCGATAGCAAGCAATTGAACGCTTGAGCCAGCGCTACGGGCGATTTGGCCGCCTTTGCCTGGTTTAAGTTCGACGTTATGAACAAACAGACCGACAGGAATTTTGTATAATGGAAGGGCGTTTCCATCTTTGAATTCAGCGTCTGGTCCGGTTTGGATAACGTCGCCGACTTTAAGTTTGTCGGGAGCGATAATATAACGGCGTTCACCATCTTCGTAGCGGACTAAAGCAATTCTTGCAGTGCGGTTTGGGTCGTATTCGATAGTTTCGACAACGGCATTGATACCGATTTTATTTCTTTTGAAATCGATAATTCTGTATCTGCGTTTATGCCCACCGCCACGATGACGAGAAGTAATTCTACCGGTATTATTTCTACCACCAGTTTTTTTGAGAGTTGTAGTAAGTGGTTTATAAGGTTTATCGGTAGTGATTTCGGCGAAATCAGAAACCGAGTAGAACCTTGTTCCGGGTGTTATTGGTTTTAATACTCTAATTCCCATTTTAGTTTCATCATTAATTTAATAATATTATTCTTCAACCGGTCCGGAGACTAATTCAATTGATTGTCCCTCTTTCAATGTAACGTAAGCCTTTTTGATATTAGGCGTACGACCACGCATAAGACCGCGACGAGTTAGACGAATTTTATTCTTTCCTTTAATATTCACGGTGCGAACGCTAATAACATCGACTTCGAACATATCTTCGATAGCTTTTTTAATTTCGATTTTATTAGCTTTTGGGTCCACGGCGAACACGTATTGGCGAGCGCTCGCAAGCTTCATAGCTTTTTCCGTGATAACCGGTCTTTTTATTATCTGCAACATAGTTAATCGTTTCCATTAATTATTGAATGTCTTTTGAATTGGCTCAACAGCGCCTTTAAAAAGAACAATCTTTTTATGCTTTAAAATATCGTAAGTAGATATTTTGTCAGCAGGTGCAACTTCGACTTTAGGTATATTCCGTGCGGACATATACAATTTATAGTCTGTCTGAGGAAGAAGAAGCAAAGTCGAAGCTCCGTCTAATTGCAAATTTTTGAGAATTTGAGCCATTGATTTGGTCTTAATTTCGTCGAATGAGAAGTCTTCGACGACCATAAGATTATTTTCTTTTGCGCGCAAGGATAGAGCAGATTTCCTTGCAAGGCGTTTAATTTTCTTGGGCAGTTTCATTTCGAAAACTGTTGGTTTAGGACCGTGGATTGTGCCACCACCAACCCAGAGAGGAGAGCGGGTCGATCCAGCACGAGCGGTACCACGACCTTTTTGTCTCCAAGGTTTTTTGCCGCCGCCGGACACTTCTGAGCGAAGCTTAGTTTTTCTTGTGCCTTGACGATGGTTTGCAAGATACTGAACAACGGCAAGATGCATTGCATGTTCATTAGGTTCGACAGCGAATACATCATCGGGGAGTTCAATCTGCCCAGATTTTTGACCATCTTTTGTATATACATCTACAAGCATTTTACTTTAGCCTTATTGCTTTATAATTTCTAATAAAGTTTTTGGAGCGCCCGGAACACTACCTTTGACAAGCAGCAGATTTTTTTCCGGGATAACATCAATTACTTCTAAGTTGCGAACCGTAGCACGCTTACCACCCATACGGCCGGCCATTCTCAGTCCGCGGAATACGCGAGATGGATAGGACGACGAGCCGATAGAACCGGGGTGGCGAACTCTATCTGATTGACCGTGTGTTGTCATACCGACACCACCAAAATGGTGGCGTTTTACAACACCCTGGAAGCCACGACCTTTGCTTGTTCCGCTGACACGGATTTTATCACCTTTTGCGAATTGCTCGACAGTAAGGACATCGCCAACGTTGAGTTCGCGTTGGAATTCGCGAAATTCTTTCAGAAATCTTTTAGGTTCGACGCCGGCTTTCTTAAAATGACCGAGCAAAGGTTTATTAGTTCTATTTTCTTTTTTATCAACGAAGCCCACCTGGACAGCTTTGTAGCCGTCGCGTTCAGGAGTGCGAACAAGCACCACAGGGCAAGGTCCGGCTTCGATAACAGTAACCGGTATTGATTTTCCGTCCTCTGTCAATACAGATGTCATTCCGAGTTTCATTCCTAAAATTGCTGATTTCATCCTTAACTCCTACATTAAACCTTAACTTCAACATCTACACCAGCAGGTATTTCAAGTTTCATAAGAGCGTCGATAGTTTTTTGGGTAGAGCTAAAAATATCGATAAGTCTCTTATGAATTCTTGTTTCGAATTGCTCACGGGATTTTTTATCAACGTGAGGGGAACGATTAACTGTATAGACAGTACGACGGGTAGGCAGTGGTATCGGACCTGATACCACTGCACCGGTCTGTTTAACTGTACGAACAATTCTTTCAGTTGATTTATCAATCAGATTGTGGTCAAATGATTTTAGTTTTATTCTTATTCTTTGTGTTGCCACTTTACTATTCCTCAAACTATCCTAAATTAGGAACAAATTATTCAATAATTTTAGTTACAACGCCAGCACCAACTGTACGGCCGCCTTCGCGGATAGCGAAACGAAGACCTTCTTCCATAGCGATTGGAGTGATGAGTTCGATTTCTAAGTTGTCTAAGTTATCGCCGGGCATAACCATTTCAACACCAGCTGGCAGGTGGAGCGAACCAGTTACGTCAGTTGTACGGAAATAGAATTGTGGGCGGTAACCGTTGAAGAATGGAGTATGACGTCCACCTTCTTCCTTCTTCAATACGTAAACCTGAGCGTTGAATTTGTGGTGAGGAGTGATTGAGCCAGGTTTTGCAATAACCATACCGCGTTCGATTTCTTTCTTTTCGATACCGCGGAGGAGAAGGCCAACGTTATCACCGGCAACACCTTCATCAAGAAGTTTGCGGAACATTTCAACGCCAGTACAAGTAGTTTTCTTATGCAAGCCGAAGCCAACGATTTCAACTTCTTCGGAAACTTTGATAACACCGCGTTCGATACGACCAGTAGCAACAGTACCACGGCCAGTAATTGAGAACACGTCTTCGACAGGCATCAAGAAAGGTTTATCTACATCACGTTGAGGAGTTGGAATGTAGCTATCAACAGCATCCATAAGTTCGTAGATGCATTGCAGACGTGGGTCGTCAGCACCGACGCTTGAATCTGAACCAGCCTCCAATGCTTTCAAAGCAGAACCGCGAATAATAGGAATTTCGTCGCCAGGGAATTCATATTGCGAAAGAAGTTCGCGAAGTTCCATTTCGACGAGGTCTAAAAGTTCTGGGTCAGCAATATCAACTTTGTTAAGGAAAACAACTATTCTTGGAACGCCAACCTGGCGAGCAAGCAAGATGTGTTCACGAGTTTGAGGCATAGGACCGTCAGTAGCAGCGCATACAAGGATTGCACCGTCCATCTGAGCAGCGCCAGTAATCATGTTTTTAACGTAGTCAGCGTGACCTGGGCAGTCAACGTGAGCGTAGTGACGTTTTTCAGTTTCGTATTCAACGTGAGCAGTAGCGATCGTGATCCCGCGTGCTCTTTCTTCTGGTGCGTTGTCGATCGAATCGAAGGTACGAACTTCGCCTTTGTTTAATTTTTTGTAGAGTGCCATTGTGATAGCAGCAGTAAGAGTAGTCTTACCGTGGTCAACGTGGCCGATTGTTCCAACGTTAACGTGTGGTTTGGAACGATCAAATTTTTCTTTAGCCATTTTTAGCTCCTAAAATTTTGAACTACATTAGTTAATAAATTTATAAAAAAATCAATAGTTTTCATGTTTTTGCAATGTCGGTTCGTAGTGCGAAAACGTCATCGAATAAACTGCGCGGCCTTGGCTTAGTGAACGCAGTTTGGTTACATAACCGAACATTTCAGAGAGCGGAGCTAAGCAATTGACCACTTGCATCGTCCCTCTTTGCGAAATGCCTTCGATTCGTCCTCGCCTTGAGTTCATATCTGAGATAATATCGCCAACATATTCTTCGGGCGACACTACTTCAACTTTGAACACCGGTTCGAGCAATACGGGGTTGGCTTGACGGACAGCATCTTTGACTGCGATAGAGGCAGCAATTTTGTATGCAACATCGGTCGATTCGCCTTCCACGTATTTTGAATCGATTAGCCTTACTTCAACATCAACCATTGGGTACCCGTTTGGACCAATATTAAGTGCCTCGCGGGCGCCTTGTTGAAGTGCGATTGCGTATAATTCGTCGAGAGTTTTTTTTGGGATTTCGTTTTTAACCACAATGCCAGAGCCTTGTTGACCTGGAGCAACGATCAATTTAACATAACCAAACTGATTTTTGCCACCTGTAGATTTATCGAAAAGTCCTTCTTGCTCGACTTCTCTGGAAACAGTTTCGCGATATGCGACCATTGGTTTGCCGACACGGGCAGCAACGTTGAATTCACGGAACAAGCGATCGACGATGATTTCCAGATGGAGTTCGCCAACACCGCTAATGATGATTTGCCCGCTTTCCTCGTCGAATTTATAATGGAACGTTGGGTCTTCGTCGGCAAGTTTTTCGAGCGCTTCGAGCAGTTTATCCTGGTCAGCAAGTGTTTTAGCTTCGATGGACTGATTGATAACAGGGTCAGAAAAGCGAATTTTTTCAAAAAGAATAGGCTTTTGCAGATCGCAAAGCGTATCACCTGTTTTTGTAAATCGAAGCCCTGGTATAGCTACAATATCACCTGCTGATGCTTGCTGGATTTCTTCGCGGCGATTAGCATAAAGCTTGAGAATTTTCAGAATTTTTTCTTTTTTGTCGGCTCCGGGATTGTATTTAGTTTCACCAACTTTGAGGACGCCGGAGTAAATTCTCACGATACAAACGCGTCCGACATAAGGATCGACCAGCACTTTGAACGCGAGAGCCGAGAATGGTTCATCATCTTTCGGAAGGCGAACAATTTTCTTTTCAGCATCTTTAATATCGAAGCCGCTTGCCGGTTCAATTTCATTGGGAGAAGGCAGGTAATCAATAATCGCTTCAATGAGTGGTTGTACACCAACATTTTTGAGCGACGCTCCTACCAGGACTGGTATAGCTTTCAGTTCGAGAACGCCTTTTTTGAGAGCGGCTTTAAGTTCATCTCCCGAAATATCATCGCCGTTAAGATATTTTTCCACAAGCACATCATCCAAATCGGCAATTTTTTCGACCATAATTTGTCTCATTTCATCGGCTTTTTGCTTGTAGTTTTCAGGAATATCACCTTCGGAGAAAACAGAGCCGTGAGATTCATAGTCGAAGAAGACAGCTTTCATTTTCATCAGGTCGATAACACCCGAGAAGCTATCTTCGGAGCCGATTGGGATTTCAACTGCGACTGGGTTAGCGTCCAAGCGTTGCCGCATCATATCGAGAACGCGGTAGAAATCGGCTCCCATACGGTCCATTTTATTAACGAACGCAATACGAGGGACGCGATATTCATCAGCTTGGTGCCAGACAGTTTCGCTTTGTGGTTCTACGCCGCCGACAGCACAGAAAATGGCAACAGCACCGTCTAAAACTCGGAGGGAGCGTTGGACTTCGGCAGTAAAATCAACGTGGCCGGGGGTATCGATTATGTTGATAACATAATCTTTCCAGAAGACAGGAGTGCAAGCGGACATGATAGTGATGCCGCGTTCTTTTTCCTGTTCCATATAGTCCATAAAGGCAGTGCCTTCGTCGACTTCACCGAGTTTATGCAGGTAGCCGGAATAGAAGAGAATTCTTTCGGTAGTAGTAGTTTTACCTGCATCGATGTGAGCCATTATTCCAATGTTTCTTATTTTTGATTTGTCGGTTTCAGTCGGCATAGTTACACGCAATCAGGCTAACAAATTGACAAAGAACGAAAATAGGATTACCATTTAAAGTGAGCGAAAGCTTTATTAGCTTCAGCCATTCTATGAGTATCTTCACGTTTTTTCACAGCTGAACCTTCTCCACGAGAAGCAGCCATAATTTCAGCGGCAAGGCGTTGAGCCATAGAATGATCGCGGCGAGCTTTGGCATAGGTTTTAAGCCAACGGATAGCCAAAGCAATACGACGTTCTTCGCGAACATCTACGGGCACTTGGTAAGTTGCACCGCCGACACGACGGGAACGCACTTCCACTAAAGGAGCCACATTTTGCATAGCTTTGTGGAACACTTCGAGTGGATTTTGCTTAGCTCGTTCTTCGATAATACTGAAAGCATCATAAACGATACTACGAGCTGTGCTTTTCTTGCCCTGGAGCATTATGCAGTTGATAAACTTAGAAACGATAGGATCCCCGAATTTTGGATCCGGTACCATTGGACGTTTTTCTGCTCTTCTTTTTCTCATATCAAACTCTTAATAAACATATCCATTATTATTTTTTACCTGCAGCAGCGGGTCCTTTTGCTTTCGGTCTCTTAGCACCGTATTTTGAGCGACCTTGCTTGCGACCATCAACACCTTGTGTATCGGCTGTACCACGAATAATATGATAACGAACACCGGGCAAATCTTTCACTCTGCCACCGCGAACATAAACGATGGAGTGTTCCTGAAGGTTATGACCTTCGCCCGGGATATAAGCAGTAACTTCGATTTGGTTAGACAGCCTAACACGTGCCACTTTTCTTAATGCTGAATTAGGTTTTTTAGGCGTAGTTGTATAAACGCGAGTGCATACGCCGCGTCTTTGCGGGCAAGATTGCAAAGCGGGCGATTTACTCTTGTAAACTACCTTTGTACGCCCTTTTCGTATTAACTGACTTATTGTTGGCACTCAAAAGTCTCCATTTTTTATTACTTTTTTAACAATTTACTCTCATAGAGCTGACAAAACTATAAAAAAAAATATTTCTTTCCAAATAAATTTTTGATTTTTTTAAATTTAAGCGAATTATTTATAAATTTTTTAGTAATTTTTTTTCAGGAATTAT
>CALGXJ010000134.1 GCA_937936035.1 Eximiradius proteiniborus | reverse complement strand
TGAAGGAAAAATGGTAAATCTTGAAAATTGATTCCTTGTTTACTTTTATCATTCGTTTCTAAGAACGAAACATAAATATATGCCTCATCTTCAATTTTATCTTTTACAAATTTATTCAACCAGTCTTTGATATCATCCGTTAAAAATTTCCAGTTTTGCAAAATTCGTGTAGGTTTATATCTTGCCAAATAGTTTTTTTCAGCTTGTAACTCGTTTTTAGTGAAAAAATATATTGCACTTGGGAACACTGTGAGTTCAATTTTGAATCTATTTGAAATAATTTCAGCCATATCATATTATGATTCCTTAAATATTGTGCAAATATAACACTATTTTATCAAATTTCTTTTGTGCATTTGTTCAGACTTAAGATCTAAACCTATTCAACTTTGCCATCATTCTTCATCTCTGTCCAAAACCTTATAAAACAGAAATATTTAAACATAGTATTCGATAGCTCTTATACTTGTCGGATTTGTTAAAACTTTTCTCCCATTCATCCGATGACTTTAAGTCATCGGATGAATTTTCACAAACCCTTCCGAAGGTCACAAACCTTCGTAAGGTTCTTTCGTAAGGTTCTTATTCTTAGTAGTAATTTTATTTAAATTAACAAAATATTTGTATTGAAATTTATTTTTCCTTTTATATCTTTGTATTTTATGGGAAATTGTATTTACTTTATTAACAAATCGGAGACTTAAATGGCAGAAGAAAAGAAATTTGTACCCTTTGTTCCTTCCGATAGCAATATGGCAGAGATGACTGTTCGCGCGCTTATTCTTGGCTTGATAATGGCTGTTATTCTTGGAGCAGCGAACGCTTATCTCGGTTTGAAAGCAGGTATGACAATCGCTGCTACTTATCCGGCTGCTGTCATCGGAATGGCATTGCTGAAAGCAATGCGTGGCTCGATTTTAGAAGAAAACTTTGCCAGAACGGTCGGTTCTATTGGTGAGTCAGTCGCTGCCGGTGCTATTTTCACTCTTCCTGCATTCTTTATTGCCGGCATCTGGAAGCCGTTCTTCACTACTTCAAACTATATTACGGCTTCGCTTATTTTAGTTTTCGGCGGTATTCTGGGTATTATGTTCGTTGCTCTGCTCCGCCGTGTAATGGTCGAAGACAAAGAATTGCCTTATCCTGAATCTGTTGCCGCTGCCGAAATCCATAAATCCGGACAAAATGCCGGCGGAAACAGTAAATTCCTGTTCGGCGCTATGGGACTTGGCGGATTAATTAAACTTTTAGGCGAATTTAAAGTGTTCCCGACTATTTGGGAAAAGTTTGTTTTATTCAGCAAACAAACTGTTACCGGAACAAACTTTACTGGTCAGGGCGGCCTTTTGCTCAGTAGCCCCGGTGTTTCTCCTGCCTATATGGGCGTGGGATATATTATCGGTCCTAAACTTGCTGCTTTGAACTTTAGTGGTGGACTTATGGCCTGGGGATTGCTTACCCCGATTATTTATTATTTCATTGCTCCTTATTTGGACTTGCAGCAATGGGCTGTGCTTCTTACTCAAACTCGCGGTTGGGATTTATCTGTTGCCACTGAAAGAGTAAATAATCCAATGTTCCAGATGACTGAAGTATGGAAATACATTGTTCGCCCAATCGCTATCGGTGGAATGCTTGTTGGTGCAGGCTATACTCTGTTCCGTATGAGAAAAAGCCTTTCTGCCGGTATTGCTCGCTCAGTTTCTGATGTTAAGAAAGCAGCTACCGGCGGTTCAGTTTCAACTGACAGAATAGACCGAGATATTCCGTTCAACTGGATTATGGTTGGCATCGCTATTGTTGCTATAGCTACTTTTTCAATTACTTTCTTTATTTTCAATACGTCTGTTTTGGTTGCAATTGTTTCTGCTACTTTGCTCATTATTTTAGCTTTCTTCTTTGCTGCTGTTTCCGGATACCTTGTCGGTATTATGGGGTCGAGCAATAACCCGATTTCAGGGCTCACTCTTACTGCTCTTGTGCTTACTGCTGTTATCTTAGTTGCTCTCGGTGTTACAGCTGATACAGGCGGTGTTGCGGCTGTGCTTGGTGTTGCTGCAATAGTTTGCGTTTCTGCTGCAGTTGCTGGCGAAATGTTGCAGGATTTGAAAGCTGGACATATCCTTGGTGGTACTCCTTGGAAAATGCAGCTTGGAGATATTGTCGGCGTTCTCCTTTCGGGTGTTGTTATGTTTATGGTGCTTTCCTTCCTTAATGATGGTGATATTGCCAAAGGTCTCAAGGAAGGTTACGAAGGCGGTTTCGGTAGTAAATCGCTTGCTGCTCCTCAGGCAAGCCTTATGGCAATTCTTTCGAAAGGTATTGTTGGCGGACAAATGGCTTGGCCTCTCATTATCGTCGGTATGCTTATGGGGTTTGCCTTTATCTTTATGCAAGTTCGTAGCCCGATGCTCGTTGCTGTCGGTATGTATCTGCCGCTCGAAACAACTTTTGCTATTTTCGTCGGTGGTCTGATTAAAGGTATTGTCGAAATGATTAATGAAAAACGTGGATATAACGACTATCAAAAAGCACGAGTTGAAAATGTCGGCGTGCTCCTCGCATCCGGACTGATTGCCGGCGAAGCTCTGATGGGACTTATTTTTGCAGGTTTTGCTGTGTTTGATATATTTGCCCCTGCTATATTCCCGGGCTCTTCATTTATTATTAGCTTGCTTGTGATTATCTTTGTTGCTTACGTTCTTGTCGGAATTCCCGTTCGCAAAGCTGGCGACCCTAACGAACCTGCTTCACCATCCGGAATGTAATATAAATACATATCTATATATCAGAGAGGCTGCTCCAAAAAGCAGCCTCTTTTGTTGATTTTATCCTAATATTAAATCGATATCAAATGCCTAAGTCTTATGTATAATCTCTTAGTTCTATTTCTAATTAATGTTGTTCTATTTTCTTTTTGGGTTGTTAATTAGTATACTCTATCTGTATTTGAAACTATTCAACTTTAAAATAAAAATATGCATTCTAGATATATTATTGTGTCGAATGAAATAACAAATAGTAAATTATCCAGG
>CALGXJ010000133.1 GCA_937936035.1 Eximiradius proteiniborus | reverse complement strand
TGCTTTTACCGACACCCGAAGGTCCAACCAAAGCAACAATTTTTGAACGTTCAATCGATGTGGAAACACCTTTTAGAACAACATTTTTTTCGTGTTTGTTGTTTGAGTAACTTTTAGTAATGTTATTTATTTCAATAATAGTGTTCATTACATTTTTCTAAGTTGGGCATTGAATTTATTTTCCACAGCCTGTATAATTTTATTAATCTTACTTTCTACTTCTTCATCAGTTAATGTCCGTTCGGATGAAGAAAAAATAAGTTTAAATGCAAGGCTTTTCTTCCCATCTGGAATGTTTTTCCCGGCATAAACATCGAAAATATTAACATTTGACAACAATTTGCCACCATTAGTTAGAATTTCATCCAGAATATTTTTTGCCCCTGTGTATTCATCAACTATGAAAGCCAAGTCTCGTTCAACCGAAGGAAATGGACTTACTGGTAAATATTTGTTTTCTACTGTATTGTAATATGAAACATAAGAAAAATCAATTTCGGCAAGCAGCACATCTTCCTCAATATCGTAATTTTTAAGAACGCTTTTATTCAAATATCCACAATAGCCTATAATTGTATTATCTAATTCAATTTTAACAGAATTGGGTGAATATATTCTATTTTCATCTAACATTGAGAAATAAATCGGAAGGCGTAGAAAATCTGCTAAATCTTCTATAAATCCTTTTATATCATAGAAATCGAACGCTCTTTCTTTCTCGCTCCACTGCTTCGGGAATGTTTTGCCGACTAAACTAATTGCAAGTATTTCTCTTTCTTCGTATCCCGGAAGAATTCCATCATCAGAATGTTTAAAGATTTTACCAATTTCGAAAAGTTTCAGATTATTATTCCCATATCTAATATTTAAATTAATTGTTTTCAATAATGAGGGAACAATTGATGGCCGCATTATTGACAATTCTTCGCCAAGTGGATTTGATATTTTAACAGGATCCGAAGTGAAAAGCTCAGCAGAGCGTGTGTCAATCATATTTTGAGTGAGAATTTCAGAAAATCCATTTGAAACAAAATAGTTACGAATTTTGTCTTTAATTGGAGAGATTTGCAAGTTTTTATCTACGATATTTTCGCTAAACGTAATGGAGGAAACATAATTAGGCTCGATATTATCATAATTATAAAATCGGGCAACTTCCTCAATTAAATCTATTTCCTCAAAAATATCGTTTCTTCGATGTGGTATTCTGTATTTAACATAATCATTTGTTTGCTCAATTTTTTCAAAACCGAGATTTTCAAATATTTGTAGCATAAACTCATTTGAAATCTCGCAACCAATGATTTTTCGGGCACGCTCAAAACGTAAAGTGATTTCCTTCAATTTTATGGGTTCGGGATAAACGTCGATTTCTGAACCAACAATTTCTCCACCGCACAGTTCTGCAATGAGAGAAGCCGCTCTGTTTAGAGCGGGGATAACATTTTCAATATCTACTCCTCGTTCAAATCTATAGGAGGAATCGCTGGATAATCCCAATTTCTTTGATGTCTTACGAATAAGTGATGGATTAAAATATGCTGATTCCAACAAAATGTTAGTTGTATCATTAGTTATTTCCGAATTTTCACCACCCATAACTCCGCCTAAAGCTATTGGCTTTTTCTCATCATCAATTACTATCATATAATCATCAAGAATTCTGGTCTTACCATCGAGTGTAATAAACTCTTCATCTTTTTTTGCTTTGCGGACAATGATTTTTTTACCTTCGATTTTATTATAATCGAAAGCGTGAAGAGGTTGTCCCATTTCATACAATACATAGTTTGTAACATCCACTGCTGCATTTATTGGACGAATTCCAAGTTTTGTAAGAGCATTTTGCAACCATTTCGGAGATGGCTTGATTTTTACATTTTTAATTATTCGTGCAGAATATCTTGGACAAATATTAGTGTCCTCAATTGTGATTTTTGCATAATCAGAAGCATTTTCATTATTTGAAACTAAATTGATTTCAGGGTAACGAATTTGTTTATTCAATTTTGTAGCAATTTCTCTTGCTATACCAAGATGACTTAAGCAATCAGCCTTGTTAGGTGTAATTCCGATTTCAAATACTACATCATCTAATCCGTAGTATTTCGCAAATTCCATTCCTACTGGTGCATCTTCGGGGAGCACCCATATACCAGAGCTGTCTTCCCCTAAATCTAATTCCATCTGACTGCATATCATTCCGAATGATACTACATCACGAATTTTTCTTTTTTCTAGCTTGAATCCTCCATTAGGAACTACAGCTCCGATAGTTCCGAATACTACCTTTTGTCCCTTTCTTACATTTGGTGCTCCGCATACTACTTGAACGGTTTCTCTGCCAAAATTAACCTGGCAAAGTGATAATTTATCAGCATTAGGATGTTTTTCGCATTCCAACACTTCTGCAACATAAAAGCCCGAGTATTTTTTATTGTAATCGATTATACTGTCAACTTCCAAACCTAACATTGTCAAAGTATTATCGAGTTCTTCAGTTGTCATTTCAAAATCAACAAATTCACGAATTTTCTTTAACGATACTAACATACAGATTAATTATTTAAATAATTAGACTTACTATTTAAACTTTGCAATATAATATATTGAGAAGAGAAATAAAAATTTTAGTTGTAATACCGAGCTTTTAGAATGCTCCAGGAAGGGTAAATAGTGTCATTTGAAGTTTGAAAATCAGACCAACGAACAATTTTGTATGTACCGTCAATAGCTTGTGAGATTGTCAGTAGCATTCTGCCATTATATTTTTCTAAATTCAGAGGTTGAACAATTGGCAGGTTAATTTCATAGTTAGCTGTAAAAATGATTGAATCGGGAGAAGTGTATTGATACTGGCTTTTTTCAAAATTTAGTGATATTGTATTGTCGCCACTTGCAGCCGAAATTATTGATTTAAAACTTCTTTGTTCCTCGGCAATAGCCCAATTTTGAAAGATTGATTGATATGTTGCAAAAGCATCCTGAGCCGGAATAAAGTTATATTTGCCATCTCCGATAAAGCAATCAGAATAATTTTGCAGACGCTTGTATTTTACAGAATTCATGAAGTTTTGCATTAAAACTTCCGGACTCGTAGCGGGAAGGAATACAACAGGACTTTGGTCAGGTTCCTCTGGTGAACGTGTTTCGAAAATTCCGCAAGAATATAAAAAGCATAGTAATATTAGCAAATACCATTTCAAAGTGTAATGCGTCCTTCTAATGCTCTCGAAAGTGTCGCTTCATCAGTCCATTCAAGTGACGAACCAACAGGCAGTCCGCTAGCTATTCGTGTAACTTTAATGTTCAATGGTTTTATCAATTTTGCAATATATTGTGATGTAACTTCTCCTTCGACAGATGGGCTTAAAGCTAGAATTACTTCTTCTGCCGAAGAAACTCTCTCAATTAACTCCTTGATTTTTAGATCAGAAGCATTTATTCCACCAATTGGATTAATAAGTCCGTGAAGAACGTGATAGACACCCCTAAATTCATTGGTTTTCTCAATTGCAAAAAGGTCTTTTGGCTCTTCGACAACACAGATAATCTTTGAGTTTCGGCTATTTGAAACACAAATTGGACAAATATCGTCGTCTGAATAATTATAACAAGATTTGCAAAGTTTGATATTGCTTTTCAAATTGCTCAACACAGCGATAAATTCATCAATATATTCTTGATTTTGTCGCAGAAGAAAATATACCAATCTTTGAGCAGATTTCCTTCCAATTGATGGTAATTTAGCAAAAGTAGCAATGGCTTTTTCTAATGTTTGAGAGGTATAAATCATAAGCCCAAATTAAACCCTGGAATATTTGGGAGCATACCTGTGGCTTTATTCATCTCAGCTGCAGCCAATTCTGCTGCTTTTTCACTTGCTATATTTATAGCGGCGACGATTAAGTCTTCTAAGATTTCAACTTCATCAGGATTTACCAATTCTTTTGCAATTTTTACAGATACTACTTTATTAGCACCATTCATCGTTACGCTTACCATTCCGCCACCACTTTCTCCGGTAACAGTTTTATTTGCAAGCTCATTTTTGATTTTTTGTATTTCTTCCTGTATTTTTTGCGCTTGTCCGAGTAAAGATTGCAAGTCAAATTTCATTTTTTCACCAAAATTTTTTTCAAATATAACATTTTTTAATTTAATACGTATTAAAGAAAGATTTATTAACACCCTTATTTCTCAACATTATTCAAGAGGTAAAAATGAGCATATTCAAAAGAATCGCAGACATCTTCAAGGCTAACGTTAATGATGTTCTAGACAAAGCCGAAGACCCAGAAAAGATGCTCAAGCAAATGGTTATCGAGATGGAGCAATCAGTTAATAAGGCTACTTTAGCGGTTGCACAAGCAATTGCTAATGAAAAGAGTTTAGAACGAAAGTTAGAGAAAGCTCGCAAAGACAAAGAAGAATGGGAACACAAAGCTATGGTTGCTTTGCAAAACAATAGGGAGGACCTTGCTAAAGCTGCTTTAGAGAAAAAAGCAATCGCTGAAAGGAACATTAACGATTTAGTCCCGATTTTAGAGCAAGCTCGCCAAACTTCAAACAAGCTTCGACAGCAACTCGACCAGTTGAAATCCAAGCTTGATGAGGCACGCACTCGTCAAAGCACTCTTGTTGCTCGATCACAAGCTGCAAAAGCTCAAAAGCAAATTGCACAATCATTCAGCGGTGTTGGCACTGATGCTTTCAGTAAGTTCGACAAGTTCGAAGGTAAAATTGAAAAACTTGAAGCTGAAGCCTCCGCATTCGAGCAACTTGCTGGCGAAAATACTTCATTAGATGATGAATTTAAAAAACTAACTTCATCTAAAGAT
>CALGXJ010000132.1 GCA_937936035.1 Eximiradius proteiniborus | reverse complement strand
TCTTTCTCCGAAAAATTTCCTTCTCAATATGGTATTGGAATATCCTATAAAACCGGGAAATTCCTCTTTTCGTCTGATTTTTTGATGATGAATTTCAAAGATTTCAAATATAATCCAATTAGTAACTCAGAATTTACAGATGCTTACAAATTATCATTTGGTGCAATTCGCTATGGTAATACAAGCCGTTTTTCAGAAATACTAGATAGAATTAATTACAAAGCTGGAATTTATTATCAAAAACTTTACTACAAGATTAATAACCAAGAAATTAATGAATTTGGTTTAAGCTTCGGCGGCGAAATCCCATTGGGGAGCGGTGGCATTTTAGATGTTGCTTTTATTTTAGGCAACCGTGGGCGGTCAAATGATTACCTGATTAATGAATATTTCTTCAGGCTTTTTGTCGAAATTAGCATCGGTGAAATTTGGTTCAAACCATTTAAACGTAGATATGAATAGGAGGAATTATGGAAAATAATAATTTGCGTTCAACAACTGTAATCGGTGTAGTTCGAGATGGTCGATGTGCTATGGGTTCAGATGGTCAAGTTACCTTTGGGAATACGGTATTGAAGCATAATGCAAGAAAAGTAAGAAAAATATACAATAACTCTATCCTTTGCGGTTTTGCTGGTGCTACTGCCGATGCTTTTACTCTTCTTCAACGTTTCGAAGAAAAAATCGAGTCGCATCGTGGAAATTTATACCGTGCATCAATCGACCTTGCCAAAGATTGGCGTACTGACCGTTATTTGCGTCGTCTTGAGGCTATGCTTGCTGTAATGACAAATACAGAAGCATTGCTCATTAGTGGCACTGGTGATGTAATTCAGCCAGAGGACAATATCCTTGCTATTGGTTCTGGTGGTCCTTATGCTCTATCAGCGGCTCAGGCACTATTCAAACATTCTAATCTCTCTGCTCGTGATATTGTCGAGGAATCCTTGAAAATTGCCGGTAATATATGTATTTATACTAATCTTGCTATTACAATCGAAGAATTATAATTTTTTGTTTAATTATTGAGTTTTATTGCTATGAATCAAAACGAATTATTGATGCAATCACACGAAACAAATATATCTGATAGTTATCTCACACCAAGGCAAATTGTTGCTGAACTCGATAAATATGTTATCGGGCAGGATGCCGCTAAAAAAGCTGTCGCTATTGCCTTGCGTAATCGTTGGCGCCGCCAACGTGTTCAGGACAAAATCAAAGAAGAAATTAATCCTAACAATATCATTATGATTGGTCCAACCGGTGTCGGTAAAACTGAAATTGCTCGCCGTCTTGCAAAGCTTGCCGGTGCTCCGTTCGTTAAAGTCGAAGCTACTAAATTTACCGAAATCGGTTATGTCGGTCGCGATGTCGAATCTATGGTTCGCGATCTTGTCGAACGTTCTGTTGCTATGGTCCGGGAGGAAAAAACAAAAGAAAAACTCAACGAAGCTCAAATTTTAGCTGAAAACAGAATTCTCGATATTTTAATTCCTCCAATTACAAGAGGTCCTTCTTTTGATACTGCTACCGATTCGGAAATTGAAGAAAATCATCGAACCCGTGAGCATTTCCGGGATATGCTTCGTCGTGGCACTCTCGATGAACGCCATATAGAAATTGATGTTGTTGTAGATCAGGTCCCATCTATGCAAATTCTCGGACCAATCGGGTTAGACGAAATGGGAATGAATTTACAGGATCTCTTCGGCAGTATGATGCCTAAAAAGAGCAAAAAAAGACGCTTAAAAATCGCCGAAGCCAAAAAAGTCCTTCAAAAAGAAGAAGCCGAAAAATTGATCGATATGGACGCTGTCGTTCGCGAAGCTCTTCAAAAAGCTGAAAATAATGGTATTATTTTTATTGACGAAATTGATAAAATTGCCTCTCGAGGTTCGAGCGGGCACGGTCCGGAAGTTAGCCGCGAAGGCGTTCAACGCGACCTCCTGCCAATTGTTGAGGGATGCACAGTCAATACTCGTTACGGGCAAGTGCATACTCAACACATCCTGTTTATCGCCTCGGGTGCTTTCCATGTTTCTAAACCCTCTGACTTAGTTCCGGAACTCCAAGGGCGTTTCCCGATTCGAGTTGAACTGAAAAGCTTAACTGAAGAGGACTTCGTCAAAATTCTTACTGTTCCTGAAAATGCTTTGATTAAACAATATAAAGCTCTCGCCGCTGCCGAAAATATCAAACTTACCTTCGACGACAGTGCTATACAGGAAATTGCTTCCATTGCCGCTCGTGTCAACGAACAAATTACTAATATCGGTGCCCGCCGCCTTCATACTATTATGACCACTTTGCTCGAAGACATTTTGTTCAATGCACCTGATAACATTTCAGACCAAAATATAGTTATTGATGCTGAAATGGTTCGCAAAAATCTCAATAACATTGTTGATAATAGTGATTTAAGTAGATATATCTTATAGTAAATATGGAAAAAAGAGAATTAGCTAAAAAAATTTATGATGCTGCCTATATCACAGGCCGTTTCGTTTTGCGTTCAGGCAAAATTAGCAACGAATATTTCGACAAATATCGTTTCGAGTCTCAGCCAAAACTACTTGCTGCTATCGCTCAACTTATGTCTGAACTTATACCTGATAATATTGATTATTTAGCGGCATTAGAAATGGGTGGAATTCCTATCGCAACCGCATTATCTCTTAAAACAGATAT
>CALGXJ010000131.1 GCA_937936035.1 Eximiradius proteiniborus | reverse complement strand
CAATTATATCTTTTATGCCTTCATCATTTAGTTTGCGAAGAAGGCAAGAGCCTATAAATCCTGCTCCACCAGTTAATAATATCATTTTAAAGTTTGCTTAAATTTATCAATAAATTCAGTTACAGCAGACTTCAAATTACTTGAGATGTCTTCTGTTAATTCTTTTTTAGTCTTTATATCGTTTAATATGTTTGAGTATTTTGTGTCCATAAACTCATAAAACTCTTTTTCCAGTCGTTTGAGTGAAGAAACCGGCAAATCATCAAGAAAACCAGCAGTTGCGACAAATATTAATGCTATTTGCTTTTCTACTGGCAAAGGATTGAATTGTGGTTGTTTTAATATCTCAGTAAGTCGGGCACCACGTGTCAATTTTGCCTGAGTTTCTTTGTCCAAATCTGAACCAAATCTCGCAAAAGCTTCAAGCTCACGAAACATAGCAAGTTCCACTTTCAATGGACCAGCTATTTTCTTCATAGCTTTGTTTTGTGCATTACCACCAACGCGTGATACTGAAATACCAATATTCAATGCTGGACGAATACCTGCATTGAACAAACCTGGTTCAAGATATATCTGACCGTCAGTTATGGAGATTACGTTTGTTGGAATATAAGCAGAGACGTCGTTTGCTTGTGTTTCGATTACAGGCAATGCTGTGAGCGAGCCACCACCATAATCTTGATTATATTTAGCAGCACGTTCCAATAAGCGGCTATGAAGATAGAAAATATCACCGGGATAAGCCTCGCGACCGGGTGGACGTCTCAATAACAAAGAAACTTGCCTATAAGCAGCTGCTTGCTTACTTAGATCGTCATATATTATTAATGCGTGCATACCGTTGTCGCGGAAATATTCGCCCATAGAGCAACCGCAATATGGTGCGATAAATTGCATCGGTGCCGGGTCGGAAGCATTTGCAGCAACGACAATAGTATAATCCATTGCTCCATATTCTTGCAATGTTGCAACAACGTTTGCAACAGTCGAAGCTTTTTGTCCAATAGCAACATAAATGCAATAAACAGGTTGAATTCCTAATGAAGCCGCTTCTTCGGTGTGTGTATATTTTTGATTGATAATAGTATCCAGTGCAATTGTAGTTTTACCAGTTTGACGGTCGCCTATGATTAACTCACGTTGACCACGTCCAATTGGAATGAGGGCATCGATTGCTTTAATACCAGTTTGAAGTGGTTCTTTTACTGGCTGACGTGGAATTACTCCTGGAGCTTTTCTTTCAATTGGAAGATACTGTTTTGCTTGAATTTCTCCTTTACCGTCTATTGGCATACCCAGAGGATTTACAACTCGACCTAAAAGCTCTTTCCCTACAGGTACAGATGCAATTCTTCCTGTTCTTTTTACTATATCGCCCTCTTTTACTTTGCTGTCATCGCCGAAAAGCATTACACCAACATTATCTTCTTCAAGGTTGAGAACCATTCCCATAACGCCATTAGGAAATTCGACCAACTCAGATGACATTACTTTGTTCAAACCATAGATGCGAGCAACACCATCACCTACTTGCAGAACTGTCCCAACTTCGTAAAGGTCAATTTCATTTTCAAAGCCAGCAAGTTGCCGTCTCAGTATTGCTGATATTTCTTCTGGTCTAACTTCTACTACCATAAAAACTTTCCTATATATTTGTTGTTAATTCTCTGAAATTAGTTTCTGATGCAATTTATTTAACATTGTGGAAACAGATGCATCATAGATTGTATCTTCAACTTTTACTTTAATACCACCTTTAAGTGATTTATCTATTATATAGTTGCTGATTATTTTCAAATTTAATTTTTTTGAGATGTTGTCTTCGATTTTCTTTTTAATTTCCTGATCCAATTCATTTGCTGTAAAAATATCAATTTCAACTAAGCCTTGTTCTGTGTAGTATATCCTTTTGAATTGTTTGATTATATCAGGAATTAATATTTCTCTTCTTTTATCAGCAAGCAAAACTAAGAAATTCAATACAATTTCGCTTACTTTATTAGAAAATATCTCTTTAAAAATCTTAATTTTATGATGTGCTTTGATAATTGGACTTTTAATTAAATTACGCAGATCTTGGGAAGCCGAAAGTATTGCTTCGATTTTTATTAAATCATTGAAAGCAGCATCTACAAGATTTAAAGGCTTGGCTGCATCGAGTAAAGCACGTGCATACCTTATTGAAATACGCTCAGTATTCATAATTAATCTCAGTTTTTATTCATTTTTTGAATATAATTCTCAATTATTTTGTAATCTTTTTCAGCATCAATTTTTTCTTCTAATATTTTTTCTGTCGCTAATACAACTAAATTAGCAACTTCATTTCTTAGTTCAGAAATCGCTTCATTTTTGCTACGATTAATCTCTCGTTGTGCTTCTTCAATTTTTTGATTTTTGATTTTATCAGCCTCTTCTAATGCTCGCTTTATATGTAATTCAGACTGCTGACGCGCGTCCGCAAGCATTTGAACAATTTCATTTTGAGTTGCATTCAGTTTCTCTTCACGTAAACGAACGAGTTCTTCAGCTTTTTTCTCTTTTTCGGCTGCATCATCCAAAGCTTTCTGAATTCTTTCTTCCCGAGCTTTTAAAGCATTGCTGATTGGTTTAGCACCAAACTTGATTAATATAATCAAGAAAATTCCGAAATTAACAAGCGACCAAATAATTAGTCCCGGCTTTATACTTAATAGAGCATCCATAAGCGAACCTTTATAATGATATTATTTTATTTTCTACAACAATGATTTTCATCGATATTAGGGATTTTCGTAGAGACATAAAAATGTCCCTACGAAAAAATAAATTTGTAAAAAACAAATTATTACCCTAAAATTATTGTCAAATTATTTAAGCACAACAAGCAACAAACAGATAATTGCAGCAAAGAACGCAATACCTTCGATAAGTGCAGCTGCAATAATCATACTTGTTCTAATGTCGCCTGCTGCTTCTGGTTGGCGACCACTTGCTTCCATCGCTGCTGCTGCTAATTTACCGATACCACTAGCGGCACCAAATACAGTGAATCCAGCCCCAATTCCTGCTGCCAAGTATGCAAATGCTTGTGCTAATTCCATTATAATCTCCAAAAAAGTTGATAAAAAACTTTATTAAAATAGCTTTATATAATAAGTTAATGCGTTTCGTGAGCTTCTTCGTGTCCGTGTTCACCACCTATTGCCAATCCGACAAATATTGCTGTTAGCATTGTGAAAATATATGCTTGCAAAAAAGCAACCAGTAATTCAAGGAAATATATAAATATTGAAAATCCAACAATTGCCGGAGCAAGTAAAATATTGCCAAAAAAGAACAATAAACCAAGCAATGAAAATAATACAATGTGTCCCGCACTCATATTGGCAAAAAGACGGATGGTGAGTGCAAAAGGCTTAATAAATAATCCTACAAATTCTATTGGTATCATTATTGGCCATAAATACCAAGGAGCGCCACCTGTCAGATGTTTGAACCAATTCCCAACTCCGGAAACCCTCATTGCTGTAATATTAATTACAAAAAATGCGGTTATTGCAAAGGCAAGAGTAACTGGTATCGCTCCTGTTGCAGTGTGTCCACCAGGAATTAATCCAATAAGATTTAATGTCAAAATAAAGAAAAACAAACCTAAAAAATATGGCAATAATGTATCTGCTGTCTTTTGAGATGGAATATTTGGGCGAACCACCTCATCTCTAATGTATGATACAAATGTTTCCACCACATTTTGCATACCTTTTGGTGCTTTTGTGGGCTCTTTTTTTAAAAGTTTCCCAACTTTAGCAAAAACAAATGTAAGGAAAATTATTGCAATCCACTGAAATACAACTAAATTTGTAATTGATAAGTCCAAAGTTGGTTTTCCACCATCGCTTGTGCGGACAATTTCTCCGTGCCCTTTAATTGTATAAACACCTTCTTTCAACATCGAGGATGGGGATGCATAAATATGAAGCCCATCATCAATTAATATTACAGGGAGTTCTGAAATTTTGTGAGGACCAATATAAAAACCAGCGTGATCCCCTAATTCATTTAATAAACTTGTAAAAACATCTTGATTTGCTTGATTATGATCTGAATGATTTTCTGTATTATGACCTGTGTTTTCTAATATATCTTTGGCTCCAATATCTGAATTATTCATAAGATACCTTTATTTTTATTTCAATTCAAGCATACTAAATTTAAGAAGAATTTCACTAAGCGGAAGCTAAATGATTATGCTGGGATGGATTTGTTGT
>CALGXJ010000130.1 GCA_937936035.1 Eximiradius proteiniborus | reverse complement strand
TCGTTTGATAAAAGAGTATTTCTACTTATTAGGCAGTGTTTCAGGAGATGAATTGTTTAAAGAATTGGTTAATGAAAAGGATTCACCGAGCTATGGATTTTGGAATGATTATTTTTGTGATTACGAAATAAGTGAACATTTCGAAGGCTTTTCTACTACTAAGGTAATTACCAGAACAGGTGATTTTTGCAAAATTGACGATCTTTGTATGGTTAATGCCTGGAAATCAAAATCAATTATTATTTTACAAGATTTCGAAGATCCTGATTTTGATTATAAAATTTTAAAAGCTGTTATATCTTTATTTAACCATTATGATGTTAATAAACACAACTTTCATGTTGTCGCTGAGATGAAAGACAATAAAGTCATTGATGTTGCTAAGCAAGTCGATATAAATGGAAGATTAATTATTTTAGATTCCGAAGATTTTATTTCAAGATTGATTGCCAATGCTGCTATGAATCCATATATAAGCGGGGCTCTGTACGAAATATTAGGTTTCCAGGGAAGTGAGTTATATGTTGTAGATATTGAAGACAATCAAGTTGGTATGACCTACAAAGATTTAATCTACAAATACGAAGCTTCTTGCTTAGTTGGTTATATTAATGAAAGTGAATGTGTGTTAAATCCTCTCCCTGAATATACATTTAACAAAAACGATAAATTAATCATTCTCGCACAGGATAAGTCTTCAATTAAGTATAACCTAAATTATCATCCAAATATTGATTTTGAAAAAATTTCTATTAAAGAGAAAAAAGAGACAAATCATAATATTCTTATTATAGGCTACAATCCAAAACTTCCAAAAATTTTATGCTATTTGACAGAATATATTAAAACAAATTGTATAATCAAGTTAGTATTAGGATGTGAAAAAGAGTTTAATATTTTAGTTGATGAAATTAAAGAAAGATTAGAAAATAAAGAAACATTTAACGTTGATAATAACTCAATAATTATTAATTATTGCAAGATTGAAACAATAGTGAAACATACCATTGATAGTGATTTTATTTCTGACAATCTCAAAGGAATAAAAAATGTTCTTTTGCTTGCCGATACTGAAACCTACGAAAATATTGATGAAATTGACACCAAAACACTTGTGAACCTATTATTGCTCAAAAGAATAGAGGATTATGATAATTTTGATTTCTCAATTATTACTGAATTTTTGGATGATGAAAATAGAAAAATTTCTAATAATAATCATATTACAGATTTTATAGTAAGTTCTAATATTATATCTCCGGTTATCGCTCAATTATCAGAGGATATGCATTTAGATAGAGTGTTCGATATATTATTTACTAGTGAAGGTTCTGAATTATATTTACGCGATGCTGGTGATTATGTTGTTGCTGAACATAAGCTGACCTTTGCAACTATTATCGAAGCTTCATTACAAAAAAACGAGACCTGTATCGGAATTATTAAAACTCTTGATAATTCTAATGGTGTTTGTTATTATCTGAACCCCAAAAAATCTGATACCTTTATTTTAAGTGATAAAGATAGACTAATAGTTCTCGCAGAAGAAGATTGATGGTAAAATATTAAATACCCTGACTAATTTTAAATATTTCTTTAAGCTTATTTTGAGCTGATTCATTCACTATGAATAATAAATAATCACCAACTTTTGCTATAATCGCGCTATCGGATAATTTTATTAGCTTATGACTATTATTAGGAAACATTTATTAGCCTATCTAATTCCTTATTTCACCTCTGCTTCTTCTTTCTTCAATAGTTCGATTTCGTCGCGTAAGCGGGCAGCAAGTTCAAAATTCAACTCGCTTGCAGCTATTTTCATTTGTTCAGTTAATTGAGAGATTATCTTTGCCTTGTTATTATGATTGAGCATTTCTAATAACGGATCAATTGCTTTTAGCTGCGATTTTAACATAGTGTCCTGCTTCTGTTTATTACGTGCTTGTGAAATATCAGCAACTGAAGTCGAAGACAATATCTCATCCTTGCTCTTATACACTGTTCTCGGAACAATATTATGCTTTTTGTTGTATTCTTCTTGTAATTTTCGACGACGGTTTGTTTCATCAATTACTTTTTGCATCGAGTTTGTTATTTTGTCTGCATACAGTATTACCAATCCATCCACATTACGCGCTGTTCGCCCTGCCACCTGCAAAAGTGAACGTTCACTACGCAAAAAACCCTCTTTGTCTGCGTCCAACACCGCAACAAGCGATACTTCCGGCAAATCCAATCCTTCACGTAGCAAATTTACCCCAATCAACACATCAGTTTCTCCCAGTCTCAGACGGCGAATTATATCAACTCTGTTTAATGCGTCAATATCAGAATGAATATAATCTACTTTTATTTCTATATTGCGTAAAAATTCAGCTAAATCCTCTGCCATCCTTTTTGTAAGTGTTGTTACTAGCACTCTGTTTCCATTCTCAACACGTTTTCTTATTTCTCCTGTCAAATCGTCTATTTGGTTTTTGGTCGGACTCACAACTATTTGTGGGTCGAGCAGTCCTGTCGGACGAATTACTTGTTCAACAACTACTCCTCCACATTTCTCCAGCACGTAATCGCCCGGAGTAGCACTTACAAATATC
>CALGXJ010000129.1 GCA_937936035.1 Eximiradius proteiniborus | reverse complement strand
CAGCCTCATCGCAATCTCAGTTAGTAAATCAGGTAACAGTGTTCAGATTTTACCAAATCCAATAATCAACAGCGGAGTGATCCAAATCCCATTTATTGAAAACAGCAAGAGAGTACAAGTCGAAATATATGACAGCTTTTCGCATAAGATAGTTGAACTATTTAACGGAGACGTTATTAATTCAGCAATAAAAATAAGTTTTGATGCGAAGGATTTTTGCAATGGATTATATTTTGCTGTTATTCATTATGACAGTTCAATTGAAACGATACCATTTTTAGTATTTAGATAAAGAGATTATGAATAACAGGACAAAAGGAAATAAAGGCGAAGATATTGCTGTCAATTATCTAATTAATAAAGGCTTTTCAATTAGAAAGCGAAATTTTCATTTTGGCAGATATGGAGAAATTGACATTATTGCTGAAAAAGATAATGTACTGATTTTTTTTGAAGTAAAAGCAAGATATAACTACGAAAAATTCGGCGATCCACTTTTTTCGATAAATTCAAAGAAACAAGCGAATTTTAGACGAGCAGCAGAAGGTTATTTATACTTAAATAAAATTGAGAATAAGGAATGCAGATTCGATGTTTTGATAATCAATTTGAATAATTTTCAAATCGAACAACATTTAGAAAATGCTTTTTAACGACTTTTTTCGAAATAATTAATGATAGATTCTGCTTGTCGTTTGTTAATATGTTTTGTAAGTTCATCAAAAGAAGCAACAGAAATTTTTTCGACTGAACCAAAAATTTTCAACAACTTGACGGCGGTTGTTTTTCCAATAAATGGAATTTCTGTGAGCTGTGTGTGCAACATATTTTTCTCTCGAAGCTGGCGATGGAATGAAATTGCAAAACGGTGAGCCTCGTCTCTTATTTGTTGAAGAAGCTTAAGGCTACTTGATGATTTTGGCAAAAGAATTGAATCTTTCTTGCCCGGTAGAAAAATTTCTTCCAGTCTTTTTGCTAAACCGATAACAGGGATTTTATCTAACAAATTTAGTTTTGTCAATACTTCCACTGCTGCAGAGAGTTGCCCTTTTCCTCCATCGATAATAATCAAGTCTGGCAATTTTTGATTTTCCTTGATTAATCTACTATAACGTCGTTCAATTACCTCACGCATAGAGGCAAAATCATCATTACCCGCAACAGTATTGATAATAAATTTGCGATAATCAGATTTCTTGGGTTTAGCATTTTCAAAAACAACGAGCGAAGACACTAAATTTGTTCCTTGAAGATGCGAGTTGTCGAAGCATTCCATTCTTATAGGTGGCTTATTAAGTTGCAGGTCTCTCTGAAGAGAAAGCACATTGCGAGGAACATTTTGTTCACGTTTCGAGAGAGCAAGAAGGTATTCATTTAGAATAAATTTGGCATTTGCATTTGCCATATCAATGATTTTTTTCTTTTCTCCAATTTTTGGGATTTGAATTGAAAGAGTTTTACCACGTCGTTTTCCAAGCCAATCAGTAACATATTCGAGTTGGTCGAATACGCAAGGAACGAGCAATTCTGCAGGGATAAAGTCCGTTTCCAGATACCATTTTTCAATAGTTTTTGCAATAATTTCATCCTCTGAGTATAATTCAGCATTTTTTATAATGTAATGTCTTTTTCCGAGTAACTTTCCTTCACGCACTTTAAGCACAATTGAACAAGCATAGCTATCATTTTTTGCAAAACCGAAAATATCTCTATCGATAAAATCTGTAAAAATAACTTTCTGACGTGAGGAAAAATCTCGTAAAGCCTGAAGTTTGTTTCTTACAATAGCTGCTTTTTCGAATTCCATTTTTTTTGACAGTAAGTACATTTCATCTTCAAGAATTTTCTCAATTTCACGGGTTCTGCCGGAAAGCACCTGAATTGCAGATTGAACATTATTTATGTAATCATTGCGAGATATGTGTCCCTCGCAAGGACCTTGGCATTTGCGAATATGATAGTCTAAGCATACTTTGAATTTTCTGCGAGAAATTGCATCTTCTGTTAGTTTCAAATCGCAACTTCTTAATTGGAAAATAGTCCGGATAGAACGAATTAACTGCTTTATGCTGCGAACATCTGTGAATGGTCCGAAGTATTTGGAGCCGTCTTTAACAAGTTTTCTTGTCGGGAATATCCGAGGGAATTCCTCGTTTGTAACGCGAACGTAGGGATAAGATTTATCATCTTTCAGCATTATGTTATATTTAGGTTTTAGAGATTTTATTAAATTATCTTCGAGAAGAAATGCTTCAATTTCTGAATCAACAATAATAATTTCGAAATCAAAAATATGGCGTATCATCGCATTTGTTTTGGCATCCTGTGGCTTGCCGGTTTGGAAGTAAGAACGGACACGATTTCTAAGATTTTTTGATTTTCCGACATAGATAACCTTATCGTTTTTATCTTTAAACTGGTAAATACCCGGCTTGGCAGGCAAATTGGCGAGTTTGTCTCCAAGCAAATCAATTTTTTCTTTTATTATTTCGAATTTTTCCATTTTTTAAATAACATTTAACGTTCTAATATAATTTTATTAAATTTGTTAAGCATTTGGAAGTATTAACGATAAAATAAACAATAGAGTATATTTTCAGCAACATAAGTCTGAAGAGGGGAAAATGGAAATAATACGAACAATTAAGGAAATGCAAAATTTATCGAAAAATTTA